>JAIRSL010000014.1 GCA_031255475.1 Treponema sp. | reverse complement strand
ATTCGTCCCGTTGCATAAGTTTTTCCCTTTCAGTACAATAATATATATAATTCTTAGTACGGAGTTTTTATGGGTATTCTGCTGTTGGTTTTTTTTGTGATCATTGCGGTACTGCTGATTTTCCTGGTGCTGATTCAAAATGAAGAAGGCGACAGTTTGGGCGGGATTTTCGCCGGCGGCAGCGGATCGGCCTTTGGATCCCGCTCCGGGAATGTATTGACCAAAGCTACCTCTATTCTGGGGGCTCTTTTCCTGATTATTAGTCTGAGCCTTGCGTTGGTTAACCGGTCTCCCGGGGACGACAGCGGGGTGGAAGCCGCGGGAAGGCAGTCCGCTTCCGAGGCGAATAGGGATTGGTGGCTGGAAGATGCCGCTCCTGAAGCTACGGCGCCTAATGCCGGGGCGGACGAAATCGCCGTGCCGGAAGTGGAAGATACCGTATCCGAATAACCGGAGCAGGCAGTTAGTATCCCTGGAGGGTGTTCCCGATGTTCCTGAATGAAATTTACAGACCTGAATTCATTAGAGTCGGCTTGGAAGCGGAAGATAAAGAAGAAGCTTTTGAGGAATTGGTAGATCAGTTCTGTCATGCGGCAAAAATAAACGCCCGGGAAGAGATCCTTGAGGCTATACGGGAAAGAGAATCCAAGATGTCCACCGGTATACGTCAGGGGATCGCCATTCCCCACGGAAAAACTCCCGCGGTAGACCGGCTTTACGGTGTTTTGGGGATTTCCAAGACAGGGGTGGACTATGATGCCCTGGACGGAAAGCCGGTCTACCTTCTGTTTCTGCTTCTTGCGCCGGAAAAGGATACGGAAAAGCATTTGAAGGTTCTCAAACGCCTAGCGGAACTTCTGGATAATCCCCAGTTTTATACGGACCTGATGGCCCAGAATACGGCCCGTGACGCCTATGGAGTTATAAAGAAGTATGAGGATATTTTAATTAGTTGAGGCGGTTCCACAATGCCGGATTTTGGAACCGGCCCGGCTGAACCGGTCAGGCAGGTTCTTCATGGATGAACAGGATATTCTGCATCATTTGCTCGAAATCGAAGCCCAATCATTGTCACTGGTGACGGACGCCCAGGCGGAAGCGGACCGGCGTATCACGGAAGCGGAAAATAAAAACCGGTCCCGGTACGAGGAGCGGTACGGCACGGAAACCGCCGCCCAGGACGAACGCTACGGAAAGGAATTGGCGTTAATAAAAGAAGATTACGAGCGGCAGCTTGAGGAATACCGCCAAAGCCTTGAGGCTATGTCGGCGGATACGGATGCCTTCCGTAAATTCATCGATGCCTGTCTTGAAGGGGATTTTTGATGCCCCGGACGGGGGAACGGGCGTATGCGTACGCCAAGGCCTGTGGCATCATAGGGAAGTCCTTCATAGGATCCCGGCTCGCGGCCCTTGAGCCGGTAAGCCGCCTTACGGAGCTTGACCGGCTGGTGTTCCCCCAATCCTTCCGGGAACTTCCCGAACGGGAACTCCTTATAGATCTGGAACGGCGCATCACCGGCCGTTCGGCGAAGCAGATTGTTTCCGTCGTGAATTCTTTTGCCAGGCCCCCGGAGCTTCTCGTCCGGCTCCTCAGGAGCTACGAGTATGGGGACCTTAAATCCGCCCTGGCCGCCATTGCCGCGGGAGAAAGCAAAGCGCCGTCTTTTACGAACCTGGGCCGCTTTGGAGTCGTGAAATTCGCCGCGTACCCGGACATAAAGGCCATGACCGGCGGCACGGAGTTTGACTTCCTTGCGTCCGGCGCGCTCAATGAGGACGGGGCGGGGATGGCCTTTCAGACTAAGCTGGATAAGCACTACTATATCGCCCTGTGGGAGTCTCTGTACCGGCTCAAACGGCGGGATCGGGCGGGAATTGAAGCCCTTTTGTCGGAAGAAATATCCCTCAGAAACGCGGTCTGGGTCTTGAGGCTCAGGACCTATTACCGCATGACCGGCGATGAGGTCCGGGAGAAGTTGATTGACGTGAAATTCCCTTCGCGCGGGGACGGCGCGAGGCGCTCGGCGAACAGGTGTTCGCTGACGGCGGATGCCGAAGCTGCCCTGGAACTGCCCCTGGATACCCGCGCGCCCTGGGCCGCCTGGAAACGGGCGTCTTTCCTGAATCCCGGCGGTGGCGAACTTTGGACCGCGGATCCCCGGTACTTCCAGAACGCGGCTTCCCGGTATCTCTACCGGCTGGCCCGGCATTATTTCCGCCGCCGGCCTTTTTCCATAGACACCGCAGCCTGTTTTATCAAGCTCAAGCAGTTTGAGGAAGATCTTTTGACCAGTATCGCCGAAGGGCTTGGCATAGGGATGACCGGCCGCGATGTGTTTGCCATGTTGGAGGCCAGGCCATGATACGCCCCCGGAAGATGAAACGAATAGAGCTTACCATCCTGGACCGGGACGCGGACCGGGTCATAGAATTCCTGGGCCGCCGGGCCGTGATCCATCTTGCGGAGGATGAAGAAGCCTCGGATATGCCGGTCCGGGATACGGCGGCTTATGAGGGTATCCGGGACCGGCTGGGGGCCATCAAATCAGCGGCGGCCTATCTTGGAAGCGAGCTTCCCGGAGAACCGGCGGAAGATTCGGTACTCCCCGGGGAAACGGATGATCTTTTGGCGGAGAAGATCGCCGCCGGTATTTCGTCCCTAAGCCGCAGGGAAAGCGAGGGGAATCAGGAAAAAAGAAAGGTGGAAGAAGCCCTGAACGAAGCCAGGGCCTTCGGGAACCTTAACGCGCCCTTCTCGGACCTGGACCAGCTTTCGTACCTGACCCTCAGGGTGGGGCGGCTCGATCCCAAGCGCCACGACATTCTGCGGGAAAACCTTGCGGACCGGGCGGTGGTCATCCCCCTGGGGCAAAGCGAAGGCGGCGGTTCCGGCGACCGTATTCTGGCCGCGGCTTCCCGCAAGGGGCGTTTCGCCCTGGATTCGGAACTCAAGCGCCTTTCCTTTGTCCCCATCGCCATTCCGGAGGGCTATACGGGTATCCCCGCGGAACTCCTTTCGGGCCTTGAGAAGCGGCTTGCCGGCATGGACGGGCTGCTTGCGGAAATTGCCAAAGAAAAGCAGGCGTTACGGGAAGAATACACCCCGGTATTGCGGCGTCTGGCCGGTTCTTACCTTATGGCTCTGGAAGTGGAACACCTGAAAGGGCGGCTCAAGTCCACCCAAAGCGTGTATGTGCTTTCGGGTTGGATTCCCGCGGACATGGTGAAGGGCCTTGTGGCGGAGCTGGAACAGCTTACCGGGGGCAGGGTGGCGGTAAGGGCCTTTAACCCCGAGGAAATTCCGGAGATCCGGGAAGGGCGGAAAAAAGTACCCGTCTCCCTGGAGCACGGGGCCTTTGTCAAAGGGTTTGAGAAGGTGGTGTTTTCCTACGGGGCTCCCCTCTACGGCACCATCGATCCCACGCCGTTCGTGGCCTTTTCGTTCACCTTGCTGTTCGGCATCATGTTCGGGGACCTGGGTCAGGGCTTCGTTCTTCTTCTCCTGGGGTTTCTGACTTCAAAACGGGGCGTCAAGGCCCTTGCCAGATTCCGGCA
>JAIRSL010000233.1 GCA_031255475.1 Treponema sp. | reverse complement strand
GCCGGATTTTTACAAAAACCGCTAGCATAATATTCACCTATATAGTATAATTAAAGTGGATATGTGTCGCTCAAAACCGGGGATTGGGTTATTGATCATTATTTCCGCTTTTTTTGCCTCAGGATGCGGGGAACTGGATTCAGTGCTGTCGTCCAGCCTGTCCTCAAATTCCGCATACCGGGTAAACGCGGCGGTAGAAGGCCGCAACCTGGATGAATGCGCGATTATGGGCATTGACAGCCGGATCCGGCCCTATTTCCTCAATTCCGTGGAGGGCGATCCCGACATTACCGGGCTTGTGGTCTTTCTCGAAACCCCGGAAGGAGAACAGGCCAGCAGAAAGGTCCGGTACGTTATCGGGACTGCGGACCAAATTTCCGGGCAAGCCGTAGACACCGGCAATAACGCCGACGGCAGCCGGATCCCGGAAGACGCCGCCCTGGAATCCCCGCAAATACCGGCAGGGCAGACAGAATCCGGGGGAGACGGTTACGGGAAAGACGAAATTCCGCAGGATGAAGAGCGCCCGCGTGAATCGTCCGACTCATACGAAGAACCCGCCACGGGGGGCCGGGAAAACGAGGACACGGAGCAGGGGCCGCTTTCAGGCGATGATTGGGGGGACGGGCCGGTATACCAGATACGGGAAAAGAGAAGCCTTTTCGATACCCCCGGGGAATCAGGCGATTCGGACGAACTGGTGGTGTACGTGCCGAGGTTCGACGGGGAGCTGCCGGCCCTGCTTTTCCCTGAAAAACTGGCGATCGGGCCCTATATCCTGGTATTCCGGATTATGGGGCTGCAATGGGTGCTTGGTAATTCCGAAAAGTTTATCTACTATGTGTCGGACGCGGACCTTTCCCTGGGGGATATTCAAACTTACCACTCCGGAAACGTGGAAAGATCCGGCGTGGTGGATCCGGGCAGCATAATCATGCTGGAATCCAGGGTCAGCGCCGACGACCGGCTTGAGCCTTACATAATCTGGTACAACGGGAGAAAGCAGATCAGGGAAGGGCCGGTGTCCAAAGGGGTAGACAGGCTGCTCTGGCAGGCCCCGGTACAAACCGGATTCCAGTCGCTCAGGGCGGAAATTTTTCCCTTCAAACCGCCCGCCGCTTTCAAGAACACCAACGGCCTGTTAAAAGAACTGCCGCTGGTCATATCCTCAAAGCAGGCAAAAAGGGCCATGGGGGATACCGAGGCTTTCCAGCAGGACAATGTCCTCCGCTGGTACCAACTGAGCGGGGATTTTTCCGATTCCCTGGCACCCGGGGACGCCGGACGGAAATTGACGCCCGGAAATAACACCGACATAACCTGGCTGCCCAAAGCGGGAATCTACGGCCTCGCGGCCGGCCCCGCCCATGCTTACACTGTTCCCGGAACTCTCTTTACCCCGGATGAAAAATTACCCGGCCGCGGCCAGTTCGTCTTCCGTTTTACGCTTCAGTCCTCGGGGATTATCTCCAGCGTTCTTTTCGCCCTGGACCGGACATCCCAAACCCTGAAACTCGATCTTGCCGGTAATATGCAGACCGGCCAGCTGGTTCTGAGTTACGCGCTGGGCGATGACAGGCGGGAGCAGAGATTGCCCCTGCCCTTCTTTGCCCGGGAAGGCTGGATAACCGCAGTAGTCGATTTTAGCGCCGGGGACGGCGAATTTCTGGCGGACTTCGGCCTGCTGTCCGCCGGGGACGGCGAATTCACGGCAGAACTTGCCTCGCTGTCCGATAAAAGCGCCCCGGAAGGCAAGGGCATCGCCCTGCCCGGCGCTTTAACCGGCGAAGGGGTCTTCAGGATCGGGGCGGCGGCCTCGCCGGCGAATTCTTCCGTAAGCGGCAGATCGGGGTTCGGCGCGGCCAGGGAACCGGCTTTCACCGTTGCGGGCGGCGACGTCACTCCCGGCGCGGAACCGGCGTCCTTCCTGGCCGGCGAGGAGAGTCCGGGCGCGGCGGTTTCGGCAAGCGCGGCGGCGGAGAGACCTATCCTGTTAAATACCGGGACAGCGGATGCCGCCGACGGTTCGGAACCCGTCCTGATTATGGACGCGATAGTCGTACTTTTCAGCGCGGTTGAAGCCCGGGAAGAGGCGCCGGCAGAATCCGAAGACGAAACCGGCGAGGCAGAGGAAGACGGGGCTACAGCCGAAGCCGGAGACACCGGGCTCCGGGAAAACGCCCCTCCTGAACAGCCCCGGCCTGCGCCGGCCTCCGGGAAAGGGCAGGAGCCGCAGCCGGTTCCTGCCGTAAATGCCGAAGCCGTAAATGCCGAACCGGAAACAAACAGCCGGGATTCCGGGGATACGGCGGAAGAAAAAACCGCCCCCGCCGCCGGGAAAGAACCGGATTCGGCCCAAAAAACAGAAGATGGCGGGCATACTCCGGAAGGCCGGGACGCGGAGGCGCCGGATTCGCCATCCTTGAAATCGGACTGAAACAGAGATTGATGACGCCCCTTGCTGCGTTTTTCCGGAGACTTCGCGCGGTTCCGGCCGCAGTTTTAATCCTCCCGACCCTGCTCTCCGCCTGCGCTTCAAAGCCGGAACCGGAAGTGATTCCCCCGCAAGCCGCCGGCCCCGCCTGGAATCCGCCCGGGAGAGAAATTTACTCGATGGGGGATTACCAGGGGAGCGGCCTGGACGAAGAAATCCCCATTTGGGTGAGCCGCTACCTGGACCGGGGAATCGAGGGGCTTGAAGCCATGAACGAATTTGCGGAAAGCTACGTGTTTGTCGCGGAGAATTCCGGAACGAATATCGACGCCCTGAGCCAATGGGCGTTAAAATTTTCCCCCGGCCAGGATATTGCCCAGCTGGTTTCCCGCCGGGTACA
>JAIRSL010000230.1 GCA_031255475.1 Treponema sp. | reverse complement strand
TGTACCCGGCGGGAAACCAGCTGGGCAATATCCTGGCCGGGGGAAAATTTTAACGCCCATTGGCTCAGGGCGTCGATATTCGTTCCGGAATTCTCCGCGACAAACACGTAGCTTTCCGCGAATTCGTTCATGGCTTCAAGCCCCTCGATTCCCCGGTCCAGGTAGCGGTTCACCCAAATGGGGATTTCTTCGCCCAAATCGCTCCCCAGGTAATCCCCCATTGTGTAAATTTCTCGCCCGGGCGGACTCCAGGCGGGGCCTGCGGCCTGCGGGGGGATTCCTTCCGGTTCCGGGTTTGAAGCGCAGGCGGAGAACAGCGCCAGGAGGATTAAAACTGCGGCCGGAACTGTGCGAAGTCTCCGGGAAAACGCAGCGGGGGGCGTCATCAGTCCTTGTTTCAGTCCGATTCCGGGGCTGGCGGATCCTGCATCTCTGCGTCCGGGCTATCCGGCGTATGCCCGCCATCTTCTGTTTTTTCGGCCGAATCCGGTTCTTCCCCGGCGGCGGGGGGGCCGGTTTCCTCGTCCGCCGCGTCCCCGGAATCCTTGCCGTCTGTTTCCGGTTCGGCAGCCGTAGCAAGCTCCGTATGCGGCTCCGGCTCCGGTCCCTTCCCGGAGGCGGGCGCGTTTCTGTCTTCGGAAGCCGGCGCGGGCCCGGGCTGTTCCGGGGGGGCGCTCTTCCGAGGCCCGGCGTCCCCGGATACGGCCCCGGCTTCGGGCGCGGTCTTCGCCTCCGTTTCCTCCCCCGCTTCCGCCTCCTCGGCTTCCGCTTCCCCGGTTTCGTCTTCGGATTCGGCAGGCGCCTCTTCCCGGGCCTCAACCGCGCTGAAAAGTACAACTATCTCGTCCACAATCAGCACGGGTTCC
Organism: Treponema sp.; assembly: GCA_031255475.1. Classification (GTDB taxonomy): domain Bacteria; phylum Spirochaetota; class Spirochaetia; order Treponematales; family Breznakiellaceae; genus JAIRLK01. The sequence continues at coordinate 2,457 of JAIRSL010000230.1, read as the reverse complement.
GAACCATCAGCGTCGTCCGCCGCCCCGGTATTCAACGGGACGGGGTTCTCCGCAGCCGCCGTGCTCGCCGAAACCGCCGCGCCCGGGTTTTCCTCGCCGGGAATGGCGTAGCTTTCCGCAACGGCGAAAGGCGGTTCCCTGGCCGCGCCGAACCCCGATCTGCCGCTCGCGGAAGAATTCGCCGGCGAGGCCGCCGCCCCGATCCTGAGGACGCCTTCGCCGGTTAAAGCGCCGGGCAGGGCGATGCCTTTGCCTTCCGGGGCGCTTTTATCGGGCAGCGAGGCAAGTTCTGCCGTAAATTCGCCGTTCTCGGCGGACAGCAGGCCGAGGTCCGCCAGAAATTCACCGTCCCCGGCGCTGAAGTCGACTACCGCGGTTATCCAGCCTTCCCAGGCAAAGAGGGGCAGGGGCAATCTCTGCTCCCGCCTGTCGTCGCCCAGCGCGTAGCTTAGAATGAGCTGGCCGGTCTGCGTATCACCGAAAAGATCGAGTTTCAGGGTCTGGGATGTCCGGTCCAGGGCGAAAAGAACGCTGGAGACGATCCCCGAGGACTGAAGCGCAAAACGGAAGACGAACTGACCGCGGCCGGGTAAATTTTCATCCGGGGTAAAGAGATTTCCGGGAATGGTGTAAGCATGGGCGGGGCCGGCCGCGAGGCCGTAGATTCCCGCTTTGGGAAGCCAGGTTATGGCAGTGTTATTTCCGGGCGTTAATTTCCGTTCGGCGTCCCCGGGAGCCAGGGAATCGGAAAAATCCCCGCTCAGTTGGTACCAGCGGAGGGCGCTTTCCTGCTGGAAAGCCCCGGTGTCTCCGGCGGCCCTTTTTGCCTGCTTTGAGGATATGACCAGCGGCAGTTCTTTTACCAGGCCGTTGGCATTCCTGAAAGCGGCGGGCGGCTTGAAGGGGAAAATTTCCGCCCTGAGCGACTGGAATCCGGTTTGTACCGGGGCCTGCCAGAGCAGCCTGTCTATCCCTTTGGACACCGGCCCTTCCCTGATCTGCTTTCTCCCGTTGTACCAGATTATATAGGGCTCAAGCCGGTCGTCGGCGCTGACTTTGGCTTCCAGCATGATTATACTGCCCGGATCCACCACGCCGGATCTTTCCACGCTTCCGGAGTGGTAAGTTTGAATATCCCCCAGGGAAAGGTCCGCGTCCGACACATAGTAGATAAACTTTTCGGAATAACCAAGCACCCCTTGCAGCCCCAAAATCCGGAATACCAGGATATAGGGCCCGATCGCCAGTTTTTCAGGGAAAAGCAGGGCCGGCAGCTCCCCGTCGAACCTTGGCACGTACACCACCAGTTCGTCCGAATCCCCCGATTCCCCGGGAGTATCGAAAAGGCTTCTCCTTTCCCGTATCTGGTATACCGGCCCGTCCCCCCAATCATCGCCTGAAAAAGGGTCCTGCTCCGCACCCGCGTTTTCCCCTTCCTCCGGAGCGGGATCTTCGTATGAGTCGTATGGGCTGTGTGTTTCATACGAGTCGTATGATTCATACGGGCGCTCTTCATCCTGCGGAATTTCGTCTTTCCCGTAGCCGTCTTCCCCGGACTCTGTCTGCCCTTCCGGTATTTGCGGGGGTTCCGGGGCGGCGCTTTCCGGAATCCGGCTGCTGCCGGCGTTATTGCCGGTGTCTGCAACTTGCCCGGAAATTTGGTCCTCAGTCCCGATAACGTACCGGACCTTTCTACTGGCCTGTTCTCCTTCCGGGGTTTCGAGAAAAACCACAAGCCCGGTAATGTCGGGATCGCCCTCCACGGAATTGAGAAAATAGGGCCGGATCCGGCTGTCAATGCCCATAATCGCGCATTCGTCCAGGTTACGGCCTTCCACCGCCGCGTTCACCCGGTACACGGAATTGGAGGACAGGCTGGACGACAGCACTGAATCCAGTTCCCCGCACCCTGCGGCAAAAAAAGCGGAAACAATGATCAATAACCCGATCCCTGGTTTTGAGCGACACATACCCATCCTAATTATACTATATAGGTGAATATTATGCTAGCGGTTTTTGTAAAAATCCGGCACCTATTCAGTCGCCCTGCGGGGATAGCGGAAACCGGCGGAACGGACCGGCTCCCCTGTCCGGGCGCCCGAACCGCGCAACAAACTGCCTCTGCAAAATTCGGCGCTTTTGCCATGAATCCCTTCAATTTAATAGAAACAAAGTACAACCGCCGTTATTATCCTTGCATGGCGCGCCTTTCGGGGCCCGGGCAAAAATTCTATGATCGAAACAAGGTAAAGCATGGCGCGTCAATACAAAAAATTCGAGCCCGACTGGTACTGCGGGGAGATTCCCGCCGATTCCTACCGTTCGATTTTCAGGTGGGGGGGCGGCGGGAAGGCCAAGACCCCCGGGGAATCTTTTTACCGGGCGATAAGGCGGCGACTCGGCCTTTCCGACGAAGATTTTAGAACCTACAGGGAAGATTTGGGCCTGGACGCGGTA
>JAIRSL010000212.1 GCA_031255475.1 Treponema sp. | reverse complement strand
GTTTACCGACCACAGGCGTTCGCAGCCTTCGGCGTGGGAGCTTGAGGTCTTGAGTACCGTGGGCCAGAGGGGCCAGGGAGCGGAGGGGGGCCGGTGTTCCGGCGGCATGGGCAGCACCTCTATCTGGGTCACCTTTCGGGCGCCCTGACGGTTGGCGGTCCCTACGCAGTCGGCCCCGGTATCGCCGCCGCCTATGACCACCACCTGCTTGCCGTAGGCGGTGATGGGTTCCATACCGCCCCCGGTTTCTCCGGCCAGGGCGCGGTTCTGGAGGGAAAGGAAGTCCAGGGCCTGGACGATGCCTGACAATTCACGGCCGGGAATCGCAAGGTCACGGGGTTCCCGGGCGCCTATGGTAAGGAGTACCAGGTCGCAGGAGGCTTCCAGTTCTTTCGGGCCGATAACGGTACAGTCCAGGCCCTTGGTACCGAAGGCATAGCGGCCTGAACCTATACGGCAGCCGGTTTTGAAGACCACCCCTTCGGCTTCCATGATCCTTACGCGCCGGTCTATAAAGCTCTTGTCCAGCTTAAAGTCCGGGATGCCGTAACGGAGGTAGCCGCCGGGTTTCCGGTCTCCTTCGTAGACCGTGACGGAAAATCCCCCGCGGTTGAGGTAGCAGGCCGCCGCAAGACCTGCGGGTCCCGCGCCCACCACGGCCACCTTCCGGCCGTTCCGGGATTTCGGGGGCCGGGGGATCACCAGGCCCAGGTCAAAGGCCTTTTCGATGACGGCAAGTTCGTTCTGCCGTATGGTAACCGGATCGTCATTGCAGCCCAATACGCAGGAAGCCTCGCAGAGGGCGGGACATACCCGGCCGGTGAATTCCGGGAAGGGATTGCAATCCTCCAGGGCGGCCCAGGCTCCCTTCCAGTCGCCCCGGTAAAGCCGGTCCTGCCATTCGGGCATCACGTTGGAAACCGGACAGGCCCAGTGGCAGAACGGTACGCCGCAATCCATGCACCGGGACGCCTGTTCCCGCCGCTCGTCATCGGGAAGGCGGCTTTCAACCTCGCCGTAGTCGTTAATCCGCTCTTCTACCGGACGGTAGCCGGAAATCTTACGCTTTATTTTCAAAAAGCCTCTTGGATCACCCATTATTTTCCTCTTTTTTATGCCTGTTTTATACCCGTTCCGCGATCTCTTCCCGTTCGCGGATCTCCCGGAGCCTCCGGTCCAGTTCCGCCAGCTTCATCTCCTCAAGGGCCCGTCTGTATTCCACCGGAAGTACTTTGATGAATTTTGGTTTGTACTCTCCCCAGGCGTCCAGGATTCCCTTGGCATACGCGGAACCGGTCCAATATACATGGTTTCCGATTTGCTCTTTGACGAAATTTTCGTCTTCCTCATTGTCCAGCCCGGAAAGTTCCACCATCCCCTTGTTCAGGAAGTATACAAAGTTGCCGGTTACGTCCAGCACATAGGCTATGCCCCCGGACATGCCGGCGGCGAAATTCCGGCCCACCGCTCCCAAAACGATGACCCGGCCGCCGGTCATGTACTCGGCGCAGTGGTCACCGGTCCCTTCCGCCACTGCGATGGCCCCGGAGTTCCTCACGCAGAAACGTTCGCCCGCCACCCCGGCGGCGTAGAGCATACCCGAAGTCGCGCCGTAAAGAACCGTGTTCCCCACGATGATGTTCTCGTTGGTCCTGAAGGTTGAACCCGCCGGAGGGGCCACGATGATGCGGCCCCCGGAAAGGCCCTTGCCCAGGTAGTCGTTGGCGTCCCCGGCAAGACGGAAGTTGATGCCTTTCGCCAGGAACGCGCCGAAACTCTGGCCGGCGGAACCGGTGAAGTCAACGGTGACGAAATTTTCCGGCAGGCCCCTCCCACCAAAACGCCGGGACACTTCATACGAGAGCATGGCTCCCACGGCCCGGTCGGTGTTGCGGATGGGCAATTCCAAAGCCGTCGGGGTTTTCTTGTCCAGGGCGGTAAGGCATTTTGCGATGAGCGTGCGGTCCAACACCGCGTCCGTCTTGTGTATTTGCGGCTGAACGCACCGCAGGGCGTCCCCGCCGGGAATGTCCGCCGGGCCGGTACTTCTGTGAAGGATACGGGAAAGGTCTATGCCCGAAGTCTTAGGTTTATCGCCCGGCCGCGCGGCCAGGTATTCGGAGCGGCCCACGAGGTCATCGAAACGCCTGAACCCCAGGGAGGCCATGAGTTCCCGGACTTCCAGGGCGAGGAAGCGGAAGAAGTTGACAAGGTATTCGCTCCTGCCGGTAAACCGCTTGCGCAGTTCCGGGTCCTGGGTGGCAACCCCCATGGGGCAGGTGTTCTCGTGGCACTTGCGCATCATCACGCAGCCCAGGATGATGAGGGTCGCCGTGCCGAACCCGAATTCCTCGGCCCCCAGCATTCCGGCGATCAGGATGTCCCTGCCGGTTTTGAGTTGGCCGTCGGTCATGAGCCGTACCCGTCCCCGCAGACCGTTTTGCACCAGCGCCTGGTGGGTCTCGGAGAGGCCCAGTTCCCAGGGAAGGCCGGCGTGGCGTATGCTGCTCTGGGGGCTGGCCCCGGTGCCGCCGTCATAGCCCGAAATCAGGATGTTGTCCGCGTGGGCCTTTGCGACCCCCGCCGCGATGGTCCCCACTCCGGCTTCGGACACCAGTTTGACGCCGATCCGCGCGTTGGGATTGGCGTTCTTCAAGTCGAAGATGAGTTCCGCCAAATCTTCTATAGAATAAATATCGTGATGGGGAGGCGGGCTGATCAGGGTTACCCCCGGCGTGGAATGCCGGGTCCTGGCGAT
>JAIRSL010000135.1 GCA_031255475.1 Treponema sp. | reverse complement strand
ATCTTTACCCTGCCTATGTTCGTATCGGATAAAACAACGGCGTTCCTTCTGGAGATCATGGAACGGGTGCCGGAAAAGGTGTATGCCGAAGATTCCGCCGCCCATGTCATGCATACCCGGTTTCTCCTTTCCCTCAGGAGGTTTGAGGAAGCCAGGGAAAAGCTGTGGCAGGTGATCAAACAGTACGAACCCTTACCGCCCTCCGATCTTCACCGCCGTATTCTTTTTGGGTGTTACAATAATTTAGGGTTTATCGGACTCCTTACGTGTTATAAAACCCGGAACTACGATTGGGTCGATTATTTCGCGCGAGCCCGGCAGTATCATGCCCAAAGCGGGTTCATCCTTACGGGGCCCCCCACCATCTCCAGCCTTAGTTCTTTCGCCATCCTTGTGAGCGCGCCGGAAAAAGAGGAGACGGAACGGTATATTCAGGCGATAACTGCCGCGGTCCCGCATATTATGGCCTCCATGGGGGGATGCATGGCCGGTCTTTGCGAATTGAGTCATGCCGAATTGGCCCTGTACCGGGGGGATTTCGTCCGGGCGGAAACCTATGCGCGGGCGTCCCTGGAGAAGGCCCGTGAATACTGCCAGTACGAAATTGAAAACCGGGCGCTTTTCTTCCTGCTGCGTATAGACCTTGGCCGGGGGAATGTTTTCGGCGTGCGGGAGATCATAAAACAGATTGACGCCCAGCTTAACGAGGCCGAATACTCGCACCGTTATACGTACCACGCCATTGTCATGGGCTGGTTCTACGTCCAGATAGGGCAGCCGGATAAACTTGCCTCGTGGCTGAAAAACGAATTTGAAGAAAGCGATCTCAACTCCCTGATCCACGGGTTTGAGATCCTGGTCAAGGCGCGGCATCTCCTGATGGAAAAGCGGTATCCCGCGGCGGTCGCGGCTCTGGAAGGCGGGGACGCCGAACACGGTCCCGGCGTCTACCTCCTTGGCCGGGTGGAAACCCTGGCCCTGAAGGCGGTCTGCCGTTACCAGATGCGGGATAAGGCGGGGGCCTATGCCGTTCTCAGGGAAGCCTGGGAACTTGCCCATCCTAACGGCATCTTCCTGCCCTTCATGGGACTGGGAAAACACATGCGGACCCTGATCGAAGCGGCCCAAAAAGACCGGATTTGGAAGGAAAGCGCCGCGGGTATTCCCTCGGAGTGGCTGGAACAGGTCCGTTTAAAGGCTTCCGCCTACGCGAAAAAGCTGTTCGCCGTAACGGAAGCCTTTGCCCCCCGGGACCTCCGGAGAATTTCCGGGAAGGGGACGCTGCCCTTGTCCGGCCGGGAAACGGATGTACTCAGAGGGCTTTCCCAGGGGCTGACGCGGGAGGAGATAGCCGAGAGTCTGGCTATCTCGGTAAATACGGTAAAAAGCGTTATCAGGAGCGTTTATAACAAGCTGGGGGCGTTGAACCGTGCCGACGCGGTACGGATTGCCACCGCTTTAAAAATTCTATAATAAAAGAAATACCCAATGAAAAACGAACGTATTTTTTATACAGAAGACATCTCAATCATTTCAAATGATGAACTCTATCTGGAACGCCGGGATCTTAACGATCACCTGGCCCGCATCATAAAAAGCCCGATTATCACCGTAGTCGCCGGCGCGGGATACGGCAAGACCTATTCGATCTATTCCTTTCTGCGTACCTACGAAACGGTTACCCTGTGGCTGCAGGTTTCCGAACGGGACAACCTGCCGCAGCGGTTCTGGGAGAACTATGCCGGCGCCATGGGCCTTTACAACCGGCAGATCGGACAGTTACTGGCCGGTATGGGGTTTCCCGAAACCACCCGGCAGTTTGACCGTTTTATCACCGTCTTGCAGCACGAGATGATCCCCGGCAGGCACTATGTACAGGTATACGACGACTTTCACCTTATCAGCCAGCCGAAGATACTGCGCTTTTTGGACCGGTATTTCGCGGCCTCGGTTGCGAATATCACCATCATCCTGATTTCCCGGAAGGAACCGGCCATCAATTCCATGTCCTTTCTGTCCAAAGGGCTTCTGAACCAGATTACGGCGGACGAATTGCGGTTTACCGAGCGGGAGATAGAAGCCTACTTTGCCCTGCAAAACATCAGCCTTTCCCCGGAAGATTTGCGCCAAGTTCACCATGATTCCGAAGGCTGGGCTCTGGCAGTCAGCCTGGCCGCGCGGGAAATGAAGACGCGGGGCCCGGAAAAATCCGGATATTCCCGGAAACTTCTGGAAATGGACGTTTTTAGAAGCATGGAAGAAGATATATTGGCGTCCATGAGTCCCGATCTTCGGAAATTCCTGATAAAGCTGTCCCTGATTGAACATTGGCCGGTTGAACTCCTGGAAAACCTGCTTCCGGACAAAAGTGTAGACAAAACGATTATCGAAGAAATGGAAACCTTCGTTTCGTTTATCCGTTATGACGCCTATCTTCACGGATACCGGATTCATCACCTTTTCCTCGATTTTTTGAAGGAAAAACAGGGCGAACTTACCGGGGAGGAAATTCGGGATGTCTACCTGAAGGACGCCGAGTGGTGTATCAGGAACAACCTGCGCATGGACGCCGCCCTCGACTATGAGCGGGCCGGGGATTACCGGGGGCTGATCGACCTGATCAAGTCGTTTCCCCGCGTCATGCCCGACGGGGTGGCAGCTTTCTTCATGGAGATCACCGACCGCCTTCTGGATCAAGCCCCTGCCGGAACAGACGCCGGCGATGAGGATTTTGCCTTTCTGCGGTACGCCCTCAGGCCGCGGCTGCTCCTGGGACAGGGGCGGCTTGAGGAAGCGACGGAGGAAAACCGCCGGTCCATCGCGCTGTTCGAGACGGAACCCCCAAGCCCCCTGAGTTCCCGTATTCTGGCTTCCTGTTACAGCAGCCTGGGGACCTTAAAGATGCTTGCCGTCCGGTACACCGGGGACGCAAATGTCGCCCCATTTTTTGAACAGGCAAATAAGTACTATTCGCTGTATCCCGAACCCTGGTCGGGACTGGTAAGCCAGTGCTGTATAGGTTCCTATGTCAACCAGGCAGGGTATCCCGCCGAGGCGGGGGTCCTCGAAAAGGTAATCCGGGAATTCATCCCGGCGCTGATACCGGCGGCTTTTTTCAACGGCTATCTCTACGGATCGGATGCCCTGGGTTGGGTAGAGTATTACTATTTTTGCGCGGACATGGACAATGCCGAAAGTTTTGTCCGCCAGGCCCTGTTCAAGTCCAGGGAAAAGAATCAGGCGGAGATTGAAAACCGGGCGCTGTATTACCTTTTGCGGATAAGCCTGAACGCCGGCAATTTCGCGGGTGTAGAAGAGGCGCTCAGGCAGTTGGAAGCCCAACTTAACAATCCGGACTTCTTTAACCGGTATATTCTGTATGATATAGTTACCGGCTGGTTTTACGCCCAGATAGGGCAAACCGGAAAAATAGCTTCCTGGCTGAACAATGAATTTGAGGAAAGCGAGCTTAATACCATGTTCCACGGGTTTGAGACCCTGGTAAAGGCGAAATGTTCCTTTGCGGAGAAGCGGTACGACGCGACGCTTAACATCCTGAACCTTCCGGGAGGCGTGTTCGGCCTGGGGGTATTCATCCTGGGACGCCTGGAAATGAGGGTTTTGCAGGCGGTAACCTTTTACAACATGGGAGAAAAGAAAAAGGCATTTGAGGCCCTGGAGGACGCCTGGGATATGGCGGCCCCCAACCATCTGGATATGCCTTTTATCGAGTTGGGTGAGGATATGCGCGTCCTGGCGGGGACCTGGCTGGCCGAAAAGACCGGCCCCATCCCCCGTCCGTGGCTGGAAACCATCAGGAGCAAGGCTTCGGTCTACGCCAAGAAGCTCTCCCTGGTGGTGGAACAATACCTGGCCCGGCAAGCGCCGGAGGTAACCCTGTCCTTCCGTGAAATGGAGGTCCTCGAGGGCCTTTCCCGCGGCCTGACCAGGGAAGAAATAGCCTATGACGCCGCCATGTCCCTCAATACGGTCAAAAACGTCATCTCCGGCATATACGCCAAACTGGGAGCCATGAACCGGGCCGACGCCATACGGATTGCCACCGGCGCGGGCCTGCTGAAAACATAGATTATCCATAAATTTTAATGGTCAATTCAATTTCATGTCTTTTTTTTTGAAGAGGATGAACACAAATATATAATTTTTTTAGAAAAATATATTTTTTTAGCCGTTAGGGTGTATTACGTTCATAAGGACCGCATAGAATAATAATCAGGAGAATATTATGCGGTGGAACGGTTCTGTTTCAAATTCAAATTCGGCGGCCCGGAACAAGGGGAAAAGTTCCGCCGGTTCCATAATCAGCCGGCGGGAGATTGAGCCCCTTTTGCTCAAGGCCGAAGAAGTGCTCAATTCCTACGAGAACGCAACCGGTACCGCCGTCTCGGTATTGGATAGAGACGGCTATTCCATCGGAGCAATCCATTACGACCGGATGTTGTCGTTTTGTGCCCTCTGTAAAAAATACCGTTCCCGGTCGGAACCTCTTCTGCAAGACGAAGAATACCCCTGTACCCGGATACATATCAACGGGATCGGAGAAGCGCAGAAAGCCGGCGGCGTCTATGTCTATATGTGCGAAATGGGCTTTATGTTCTGGACCAGCCCCATTTTTTCCAACGGCCGTTCCATAGGGGCCCTGATAGCCGGAGGTGTTCTGGGGGTGGAAAAGGCGCAGGCGGTAGAAAACCTGCACACGAAGATGGGCGGCGAAATATCCAAAGAAGAAGCCGAGCAGTTCCTTGTCGATATTCCCAAACGGTCCCCCGAAGAGATAAAAGCCCTGGCACAGGTACTACTGCTATGCGCGGAACAGGTTTCACGCGGGACCGAGGATTACAAGGAGACGGTAAACCGCCGGGCCGAACAGGGCGTGTATCTTTCAAACCAAATTCATCTTTTAAAAACCAAGTACAGCCATTCGGACAGGTATCCGGAGTATCCCCTGGACAAAGAGCGGATGCTCCTCGCCGCCCTGCGCAGGGGAGACAGCGATACCGGAGGGAAGATACTGAACGAACTTCTGGAAATCCTCCATATTTCCAGTCCGGATAACTTTCAATTCATGCAGCTTAGGGCGATAGAACTGATGGTGCTTCTCTCCAGGGCCGCGGTGACGCCGGATCATTCCGAAGATGAAAGCATCCTGGAAACTAATAACCGCTGCATCAAGCGTATACAGGAAGCCCGGAACGCGGAGGAATTGACGGCCATCCTTCACCTTATTGTGGAACGGATGTCGGCGCAGATATTCTCTTTTCAGGGAATCCGCCACGCCGCGGCGCTGCGCAAGGCGGAACGGTTTATATGGGAAAATTATACCCACAAGATCAGCCTTAAGGAGATCGCCGATGCTTCCGGGCTTTCGGCGCCGTATTTTTCCAGCATTTTTAAAGAAGAGATGGGGGAAAATCTGTCGAGTTATCTGAACCGGCTCCGGGTAGAGAAAGCAGCCACGCTGCTTATCGAATCAGATTTAAGCCTGGTTGACATTGCCGGCTCCTGCGGGTTTGAGGATCAAAGCTGGTTCTCTAAGATATTCAAGATGTTTACCGGAGTCAGTCCCGGTAAATTCAGGGATCAGGGAGAAGGACACGTTATACTTTCTCCAAACGGCAGTCTTGAAGACGAAATTGACAGGGATCAGGAAACAGGGTAGCAGAATGATCAACAAAGATGATGCCAAAAACACTTCTACCGTGCCGGCCGCTTCCGGAACGGTGAAGAAAACCAAACCGCTCCTGCTTAAAGCCTGGAAGGTCGGCTGTACCTATGCCAAGGCGACAGGAACGATGATCTGCGTAGTGGACGAAAATTACCTTAACATTCAGGAAGTCCTTCCGTTTGACGAAAAGACAGTCTGTCTTTACTGCATGAAGCACCAGGCGACTTCTCCCGATATCTGTACCGATGAACTGCAGGATTTATCCGCGTCTCCGTGCAGCATGATGCATATCAATGCCATCAAAAAGGCCCACCATTTCGGCGGTTCCTATATTTATATGTGCGATCTGGGCTTTATGTTCTGGACCAGCCCCGTTTTTTCCAACGGCCGTTTTGCCGGCGCACTGATCGCTTCCGGGTTTCTGGGAATAGACAGCGAAGAGACCACCGAAGCCATGTATGTCATGGGGAACGGTACGGTTTCCGAGGAAGAACTCAGGCAGCGTCTTTCCTCGTTCCCCAAGGGAGAGTCGGATAAGATAAAAGCCCTGGCGGAATTGCTGCAAATATGCGCGGAATCGCTGTCTATCGGAAACGAAGATTTCCACGAGATCTTAAAGCGGCGGACCCAGCAGCAGTCCGTCATCTCCGAGCAGATATCCATCCTCAAAAATCAGTATCCCGACGGCAAGCCGACGCCGGGTTATCCACTGGACAAGGAGCGGATGCTTCTGGCCGCCCTCCGCCGGGGAGATCACGAAACAGGCAAAAAAATACTGAACGAACTCTTGAGCGTGCTGTTTTTCTCTAATCCGGACCACTTCAACTACATCAGGTTCCGGGCGATAGAATTGGTAGTTCTTTTATCCAGGACGGTCGTATCGCCGGGGAATACCGAATATGCCCTTCTGGAAACCAATAACCGTTTTCTAAAGCGCATCCAGGAAGTGCAGAACATCGAAGAATTGACCGACGTGCTCCACATGACTGTCGAAAACATGGCGGAACAAATCTTCTCTTTCCGGGGAATCCGCCACGCGGCCGCCCTGCGGAAGGCGGAACGGTTTATCTACGAAAATTACAGCAGGAAGATCAGCCTTAAGGAAATCGCCACGGCATCCGGACTGTCGGCTCCCTATTTCAGCACAATCTTTAAGGAGGAAATGGGTGAAAATTTATCAATGTACCTTAACCGGCTGCGGGTAGAAAAGGCATGCCGCCTGCTGACGGAAGGCAACATGAGTTTAAGTGAAATTGCGGGGGCGTGCGGGTTTGAAGATCAGAGCTGGTTTTCAAAAATATTTAAAAATTTTACCGGAATCAGTCCGGGAAAATACCGCATACAGGGCGGCGGCAGGATTTCCGAAATTTCCGATCATAATTTTTCGGCAAATTATCTTACGTCTATTGAAAAATAGCATAGGATTTATACCATGAATTTTATAATAAAAGGATAAAGGAGTACAAAAATGGTTAATCTGGATGATATATCAAGCAACCTTCAATCGGGTAAGGCCAGAGAAACATCGGCCTTGATTACTAAAGCAATCGCGGAGAATTATACGATAGATACTATCGTAAAACAGGGACTCCTTGCCGGCATACGAGCGGCGGAAGCCCGGTACGGCCGGAACGAAGTTTTGGTTCCGGAAATCCGTATGGCCCGGCGGGCTATGGAATGGGGAATCCGGCGGATAAAGCAGGCCATAGCCGCAGCCGGACGGACCGCTCTGGGAACGGTAGTAATAGGAACCGTCGAAGGCGACATTGAAGACCGGGACAAGAACATCATTGCCGTCATGATGGAAAGCCGGGGCCTCAGGGTCATAGACCTGGGAACCAGCGTAAGTCCCGCTGAGTTTATCGAAACCGCGCAAACGGAACACGCCACTATCATCGCGTGTTCAGCATCTCTGGTCACCACCATGGCCCAGATGAAGATTGTGGTTCAGGAAGCACTGGCCGCAGGCATCCGGAACAAGGTGAAGATCATCCTTACCGGCGCTCCCGTAACGGAACGTTACTGCCGTCTTATAGGCGCGGATATGTACGCCCATGACGCCGTTGCCGCCGCCGATTTGGCGCAGGCTTACTGCGGCTCTATTACCTCGGCATGACGGTGCGTTGAAGAAGCGCGGAGTACGGCCCGGCCCGCCGCGTTTTTATCTGGCCGGGGACGCCGGCCGTATCACCGGGTCCTGGGGAGCGCCTCGGGAGAATTCGCAGGCCCGTTTAGCCGCATCCCGGGGCATTGTGGCAAACGCGCAATAATCCTTCATTTCAATGGAATCCACGAGCCGTCCGGGTACTCCCCCGGCCCGCATGAGGAGCCCCGCCACATCCCTGGCGGTTGCCCCGTGCCGCCGGCCCAGTCCCACATAGACCCGGGCGGGCCGATCCTCGCCGCCTCGGCCTTCACCGGCGAAAGCCTCCCCGTGGTGGAACCGGCCGTGACCCGGCGACCGGCTTCCGGCGGGCTTGGCCCTGCCTCCGGGATCGCCCCGGTCCATACCGCGCCGTCCCCTTCGGCGGCCTTCCCCGGCTTCCCATGCCCCCGGCTCCGGGAATTCCGTCACCGGTCCGTACCGCCCGCTGTCCAACTGCTCCCCATACGCCGCGGTTATCAGGGCTTCCACCGCCCCTTCGGCCCCAAGCCGCTCGATGAGCTTCCGGCTCAACCGGGAAAGGCGGACATCGGGAAACGGCGTCTCCGGCGGATTTACGGGGAGAACGGCTGTCTCCGGCGCGGTTTCGGAAAGGGGGGCCGCCGGCAGCGCGGTTTCTCCGGGACCGGCGTCTTCCCGCACCTTGGCCGCTGCGGTATCGGGAAGCGTCCCACCTTCCCCCGCTTGTTCGGGGATCGCCGCGAGTATGGCGGCCAGGATGCGCCGTTCCCGTGCCTTCAGCACCGACTTTACCGGCGGTATGCGCATCCATTCTATACGGCTCCCCAGGACCCGCTCCATGCTCCGGGAGAAGTGGCCGACCCGCCCCTGTTCGGCAGGCAGGACCAGGCTCACGGCCTTACCCCGGCGTCCCGCCCTTCCGGTACGGCCTATGCGGTGAACATAGGATTCCCGGTCGTTGGGAAAGTCCCAGTTTATTACGTGGGTAAGCCGCTCTATGTCTATGCCCCTGGCCGCCACATCGGTTGCCACCAGAATCGCCGCGTCCCCGCCGGAAACAGCCCGGTACGCCCGGAACCGCCGCAAGGTCCGTTCCCGCTCCTCCTGGGACCGGTCCCCGTGGATGACTTCGGCGGCGTAGCCCGCGTCAAGCAGACGCCGGGCCAGTTCGTCCGCCCCAGCCTTGGTTGCGCAGAATACCAAGCCGTAGAATTCCTCCGCCCCATCTATGAGCCGCCTGAGCGCTTCGAGCCGGTCTTCCCGGCGTAATACCAGGTAAAATTGATCCACCGCCGGTTTTTCATCAACGGTAACCCGGTCTTCCAGGATCTCGGCGTCGCCTATATACTCCCGGACCACCCGGAGTATGGCCTCCGGCATGGTAGCCGAAAACAAGGCTATCCGGCGGACACTCTTAGCCGCCGAGAGGATCATCTCCACATCCTCCAGAAAGCCCATATCAAGCATTTCGTCCGCCTCGTCCAGGATGAACCAGTCTACATCCGAGAGGTCCAGGACCTTTCGTTCCATCAGATCCATCACCCGGCCGGGGGTCCCCACCACGATTTCCACGCCCCGTTTGAGTTCGATGATCTGATTCCTGATGGAAGCCCCACCATAGACCGCCGCGATTCGGGGGGCCGTTTTTTCCGCGCCGGTTTCGTCCGAAGGAATGAAGGAGGCGATCTCCAGGGACACCTGGAGGGCCAGTTCTCTCGTGGGGGTCAGAATCAGCGCCCGGGGGGAGTGGCCCGGCGCAAGGCCGTCACGGATGAACCGTTCTATAAGAGGTATCCCGAAGGCGGCGGTTTTGCCCGTACCGGTTCTGGCCTTTACGATGAGGTGGCCTTCTCCGGCAAGGAGCCGGGGCAGGGCGATAGATTGAATCGATGTGGGTACGGTAAACCCCTTCCGGGTTAAGGCGTCTAAAATTCCTGGCGATAAATCGAAGGAAGCAAAAGGATGGGTTATATCAATATCGGTCATGTTTTTCAAACAAATAGTACGATATGCGGAATACTCATGTCAAGCTGGCGGTCGGTCGGCGGAGAACCCGGATCATGCCCGCGGCCGGGCCCGCGTATGACGGACCCGGCCGCAAAAAAGGCGGGCCTGAACGACCCGCCCCTTATGTTTACGATTCGCCCGGAAAAGGCGTGCGGCGCCCAGTGTTACGGCGCGTTATTGACCGCAGACGCCATAGATCCCCTCGGTCCAACTGCCGGGAGACGGTAGTGTCGTCGGTTCCCATATCTTGCCGTCCTCGGACCAGGCCGCACGGTCGGTGCTGTCACGATGGGTAAACGCCACGAACATGCCGTCCCCGTAGGCCATACCGGACCACCAATCTTTAGACGGTAGGTTCGCCCCTCCCCCCCAACTCTTACCGCCGTCCTCGGACCAGATCACCGTGTTGCTGTGGTAGTCAGCCGCAACGAATATACCGTTCCCGTAGGCCATAGCGGCCCATCTGTAGCGAAAAGAAGGTGTCGGCAGTGACAGTGATACAGTTTTCCATGTCTTGCCATCTACGGACCAGGCCGCCATATCGCGATCCTTGGGTCTACTACTTATACCAGAATCATCGGCAACCGCCACGAACACGCCGTCCCCGTAGGCCACCTTGCGCCAGCCGCCGGAAGACGGCCGCCCTGTCGCATCTTTCCATGTCTTGCCGTCCTCGGACCAGGCCATATACCTGCCATCAAGGCCAACCGCTACGAACACGCCGTTCCCATAGGTCACGTCTTCCCAGTCGGCGGAAAACGGCAGTGTTGCCGCTTCCCAGTTCTTACCGCCGTCCTCGGACCAGGCCGCCTTGGCGGTGAGCCTGGAAATCGTCACGAACACGCCGTCCCCGTAGGCCACAGCTTCCCAGTTGGTGTTAGACGGCAGTGTCGCTCCCGTCCAGGTTTCCCCGCCATCCGCAGACCAGGCCGCCT
>JAIRSL010000108.1 GCA_031255475.1 Treponema sp. | reverse complement strand
AATGCCCCCTTTAAGGGGGCTTCCTCAAGCCACCGGCTATGCCGGTGGTCTTTGACTACTCGCCGGTCCACGTCATGATGGGGTATCCCGTGTTCCAGGCTCAGAAACCTTTTCAGCCAGGCTTCCTTCGCCTTTCCGTACCGTTCAATGTCTTCCCAACCCTGGGCCATGGCGATAACCGCTAAAATGGTAATGACGATAACTTCATGTAAGGGATATAGCTTGTTTCGCTCTATCCGCGGGTCTTGTATGACCGAAAAATAGGTCATCAACGGCATCATTGGCCGTGACTGTTCTTCTTTCATGGCTCCCTCCCGAAATACCATGCCAAGCATACCGCTTTTCTCCTTTATTTTATATGCGCTGGCCCTGGAAAAATTCGGGAATACACTTGACATACTTGGAGAAATTTGTTATGTTTCTCTATATAGAATGTTTCTATATAGAGAATGTTTCGCTGTATGAAACATAATTATCCAGTAGAAGTTCTATTGGAACACTCAGGAGGAAAATTAAATGACGAAAAAAATCCCGACCAGGCTCTATCTTTCAGAAGATGAAATTCCCAGGTTTTGGTACAATCTTCGGGCCGATATGAAGGAAAAACCGGACCCCATCCTGCATCCGGGGACCCTGCAGCCGGCATCCGCCGAGGATTTGGAGGCGGTGTTTTGCAAAGAACCGGTCAAACAGGAACTGAATGATACGGAACGGCTTATCCCCATTCCGGAAGGGATACGGGAATTCTACACCGCCTACCGGCCCGCGCCCCTCATCAGGGCCTATTTCCTGGAAAAGGCCCTGGGGACTCCGGCGGAAATTTACTATAAGCACGAGGGGACCAATACCTCGGGTTCCCACAAGCTGAATTCCGCCGCAGCCCAGGCGTTCTACGCTAAAGAAGAAGGGCTCGCCTCCCTGACCACGGAAACCGGCGCCGGACAGTGGGGGACCGCTATGTCCATGGCAGCCGGTTTCTACGGCCTCGATCTCACGGTCTATATGGTAAAGGTGAGTTCCGAGCAGAAGCCCTACCGGAAAGCCCTGATGGAGACTTATGGGGCGCGCCTTATCCCCTCACCATCGGATACCACCGAGGCGGGCAGGAAGATCCTGGAAAAGGATCCGAACACCGGGGGTTCCCTGGGCTGCGCCATTTCCGAGGCGGTGGAAACGGCGGTTAAGACCGCCAAATGCCGTTATGTGCTGGGAAGCGTCCTGAACCATGTGCTGCTTCACCAGTCCATTATAGGCCAGGAAACCAAGGCGGCTTTGGACAGATTCGACATTAAACCTGACATCATCATAGGATGCGCGGGTGGCGGTTCCAACCTGGGGGGGCTCATTGCCCCCTTTATGGGAGAAAAACTGGCGGGCAAGTCGGACATACGGTTTATTGCCGTGGAACCCGCTTCATGCCCCTCCTTTACCCGGGGGCGTTACGCCTACGACTTTGGGGATACCGCCAAGACCACCCCCCTTATCAGGATGTATACCCTGGGGAGCGGTTTTATCCCTTCCGCCAATCATGCCGGAGGGCTCCGCTATCACGGGATGAATTCGGTCCTGTCCAAGCTCTACCGGGGCGGCTTTCTGGAAGCCCGGGCCGAAGTACAGACCGATGTGTTCGATGCGGCGGTAAAATTCGCCAAAATTGAGGGGATACTCCCGGCGCCGGAATCGTCCCATGCCATCAAAGTGGCTATTGACGAAGCTCTCGAATGTAAGCGCACGGGGGAGAAAAAGGTCATCCTCTTCGGGCTAACCGGAACCGGGTATTTCGACCTTTCGGCCTATATATCCTACAATGCCAAAACCATGGGTGATCACATTCCTACGGACGAAGAACTGGAACGGGGCTTTGCCACCATTCCGGATATTCCGCAGAACAAGTAAAATTCCCGCCATAGCCTGTTGATCGAACAGGCTATGGCATCGGGATAAGATGGTTTTCCCTTCACGCTCCTAGACGCCGATAGCCCCCAGGACTCCGTTCCGGCCTCCGCCGCTTTTCCCTGATAAAATCCATATCCTTCCTGAAAACATTCGTATAATCACTTACCGCTCGGCAACCATGTTCCGCACATCCCGCAGGGGAGGGTCATTCTTCCCACAGCCATGTAGAAAGGTAGCGTTCGCCCGTGTCCGGAAGGATCGCTACGACGATTTTGCCCTTGTTTTCAGGCCGCCGGGATACGGTAAGGGCCGCTTCTAGGGTTGCGCCCGAGGATATTCCTACCAGTATGCCTTCTTCCTTGGCGAGACGCCGGGCTATTCCGCCCGCTTTTACGTCATCGGTAAGATAGATTTCGTCCACCAGGTCCTTGTCGTATACCCGGGGAACAAAACCCGCCCCTATGCCCTGGATTTTGTGGGGGCCCGGCTGTCCTCCGGAGAGGACCGGAGACGCCGAAGGTTCCACGGCAACGATCTTGATAGAAGGCTTTTTCGCTTTAAGGAATTTTCCCGCGCCGCTGATGGTTCCTCCCGTACCGATCCCGCCAACAAGGATGTCGATTTTTCCCCCGGTGTCTTTCCATATTTCAGGACCTGTTGTTTTCTCGTGGATAGCCGGATTGGCGGGGTTGTTGAACTGCGGGGGGATAAAAGAATTGGGAATGGCAGCTGCCAGTTCTTCCGCTTTGGCGATAGCGCCCTTCATACCTTTGGCCCCTTCAGTCAGTTCCAATTCCGCGCCCAGGGCTTTGAGCAGTTTGCGGCGTTCGATACTCATGGTCTCCGGCATGGTCAGGATGACGCGGTAGCCTTTAACCGCAGCCACATAGGCCAGGCCTATGCCGGTATTGCCGCTGGTGGGTTCAATGATAACCGTCCCTCGCTTGATCCTGCCGTCTTGTTCCGCCGCCTCTATCAGGGCGAGGGCTATGCGGTCCTTGACGCTGGAAAAGGGATTGAAACTTTCCAGTTTTGCATATACAACAGCCACGCCATCGTTCAGTTTGTTGATTTTTACCAGCGGAGTATTCCCGATAAGATCCGTAATTTTGTCTACTCTTGCCATTTTCTAGCCTCCGAATGACTATTTCTTAGTATTTAGATAGGCATTATAATAAAAATTGAAAAAGATGTCAAGGGTAAAACATCACGAAATAGTACGGGTGAAGGTACATTACCGCGTTCTCTTTACATATACCCGGCAAAATTTTGTATTTTTATAGTAATTGAGGCTGTTCCAAAACTAATTGACGGTGCGCTAACGTGCACGGGTTTGGACCAGCCTTGAGTCTTTGGCTCTTGCAATTTCTTCGGACTAAAGTCTGCGGCTTTCAGCCTTGCGAAACTGCGTTTTTTAAGGGTTGCTGTTCCAAAACTGAAGTTTTGGGAACAGGCTCAATTTAGAGAATAATTGACCGATAGAAGAGTATGCGCCGTAATTTTCTTCCCTTGTGGGGTATGATCGTCCTGCTTTCTCTTTTTTATTCCTGTTCCTCCGTTCCGGAGGCGGGGATATCCCCGGAACCCGCTCCGTCCGGGACCGCCGGTATCGTTCCGGAAGCTCGTCCCGCCCACCCCGAAGCTCCCGGTGAAGACGTTGCGGCCCGTCCCCCCGAAAGCCCGGAAGGACCTCTTCCGGAAACGGTTCCTGAAACCGGGGAAGAACCCATTTCCGAAGGGACGGCGGGCCCTCTCCCCGAAGTAATTGCCGCTCTGCCGCCGGAAGCCGGCCCTCCGCAAGAGAAAGGCCGGGTTCCCGAACGTCCCGAATTTCCCCCCACGCCGGAACGGATCCTGGGCGTGGGGCGCATCCCTTTTTACGGGCTGGCTTTGTTCCTCCTCAGCGTTAATCCCGATGCGGACGCCGGGTTTATTGAAGATTTGGCCCGCAGCTATACCGAAGAAGCCGCCCTGGAAGGGGTCAATCACGATGTGG
>JAIRSL010000050.1 GCA_031255475.1 Treponema sp. | reverse complement strand
CGGTAACCGGGAGCGGGAAGGTAACGGTGACCATGTGGCCCCTCGTGGTGGACACGGTGTTTACCGCCGCGGGGAAAGATTCCGTTGAGCCTGAGATAACCGGGGGGAAACCCAAGGGTGTCAGCCTGATGCCGGTAGCCTGGAACGTAACGTGGACTATAAAGCGGGCCCTTACGGGGAACAGCGACGGCCTTAAGGACCTGATAAAGGCCCAGAACAAGATACCGGACGTCAACAACGGGCAGTTACAGATCCTGGGCGGTCCCGCAATCACGGTGAAAATCCTGGAGGAAGAGGAGACCGGGGAGGTGTGGAGTACCCCGGCGGATAATCCCCCGACCCTGAGCCTGAACGGGAACATTGTTACCGGATCTATAGGGGAGTTTACAAAAGGGAACGATACCGATAGCGGGTTTGACAAGATAGGGACAACCGGAGCGGTGAACTTTGAGATGAAATACGTGCCCTTTAACCTGAAGGAGGAAGGCCGGTGGGATAATGTTGAGTTGGAGCCGGCGGTTACCGAGGGCGGCGTACCGGTATGGATAATACGGAACGGGCTAAACGACCTGGCGCAAACCGATAAAACAGACTTTAACAGCTTTCACCACATTGCCGGCGATGGGGAAACCATCGCTACCCCCGACGCCAACGGGAACGGGGCGGTACGGTTTAGTATAGCGCCGAAGACTTCGAGTACTCTGGTGGTAGAAGACGGGGTGTTTGTAGGGCCTGCGAACTCGATGACACCGGAGATAACCTTTACCACCGGCGGGTACGATGACGAAGAAGAGGCGGACGTGTACTACGCGGTAGCGGCCCCAGGCGCAACACCTGGTTATTCGGACTATATCCCGCTGAATCCGGTAGGACCGGGGGAGGATCACGAGGAACAAATAAGCCTGACTGATGTTCAGGTAGGGGAGGATTGCGATATCTATGTGATCATCTACAAGGACGGGGAGGTGAGCGAGCCGGAAATTATCAACACGGAGGAAGACAGTGTAGTGACGGAGCCTACCTGGGGGGTGGAACCGTATATGAGTTTTTACGTGGCGTCCTATGGGGGCGACAATAAACCCGGTACAAAAGAAGAACCGCTGGCAACGGCAGGAGAGGCGCTGAATAGACTGGCGGCCGCGTATAACCAAGACGTTTCCTGGCCGGGAAAGTGGACTAGTGACGCACGCCCCGGAGCAATCATTATTCTGAATACGGTGAATGTGGCGCAAATGATAATGATAGACGGTGATACGCATCCGCCCATAATCCTCCGCGACGATGATGAAACATCCGGAGGGACTCTGAAGGCAACAGCTGCTATAGGGTATAATAATAGCCTGCTGCGGTTGGATAACGGCGCACGGGTAACCTTGACCGAAAACCTGATCCTACAGGGGACCAAGAGCTGGGGTGATGAAATAAGCGGGGTATACGTGGACGGCGGCAGCATATTTACCATGACCGGCGGGACAATATCCGGTTATTACCGCTACGACTACGACTCCGGGAGCGGCGGGGTACACGTGACCGGCGGCAGCGCATTTACCATGAGGGACGGGACAATATCCGATTGTAAAACCAACGTCGAATACTGCGGCGGCGGGGTATACGTGTACGGCAGCACATTTACCATGTACGGCGGGACAATCTCCAGGAATGAAGGCTCCTCAGGCGGCGGGGTATTAGTGCGGAGCAGCACGTTTATCATGTACGGCGGGACAATCTCCAGGAATGAAGGCGGCTCAGGCGGCGGGGTATACCTGGGGAGCGGCAGCATGTTTACCATGACCGGCGGGGAAATCTCCAATAATTCCATCTATATCGCAGGCGGTGGGGTAGCAGTGTGGAACGACTGCATGTTTACCATGACCGGCGGAAAAATCTCCAATAATGTCAGCGGCTCGGGCGGAGGGGTATACGTGCAGTCCGCCACATTTGCCATGAACGGCGGGACAATCTCCGAGAATTCCGCCACCAACGTGTACGGCGGCGACGGCGGCGGGGTATTAGTGGGGGGCACGTTTACCATGACCAAGGGGGAAATTTGGGGCAACATCGCTGCTTCCGGCCGCCGGGGTGGAGGTGTATTTATGCGGTCCACCTCCCTCCCCCACAGGTTCAGCAAGACCGGCGGTAAAATTTACGGCGATGACGGCACGAATAATCCAAAGAATAATAAAGCAGCGCAGGGGGGCCATGCGGTCTATATTGATGATGATTCCTCCCCACTTTTCAAAAATACCACCGTGGGACTGGGGGACAATCTGTACTACAACGATCCGGAACACGGCACTTCCTCTTCCTGGGATTAAGCCCCGGTAACAGCCGCCGTCCCAAACCGGGGCGGCGGTTTTTTTTACCCCCGGCTGCCGTGTTTCGGTGCGTAATGGTTCTCAAGTTTTGGGCCGTCCTCAATGCTTCTTCCGCATAGAAAGGGCTTGACAACCTAATATATATGCGACAAATTATATTGTGTAAAATTTAGTTGCTATAAATCAAAAGGAGGACTTCAGTGTCGGTTTACGATTTTAGCTATGTGTCTATTGAAGGTAAGCCTGTCGCGATGAGTGAATATCAGGGTAAAGTCCTGCTCATTGTCAATACGGCGAGTAAATGCGGGTTTACGCCACAGTACAAGGGACTTGAGGAATTGTATAACAGATATAAGAAGGACGGTTTCGCCGTTATTGGGTTTCCCTGCAACCAATTCGGCGCGCAAGAGCCCGCTTCGGAGGGCGATATTGCCGGTTTTTGCGCCGTGCGGTACGGCGTGGATTTTCCACTGTCTCAGAAAGTAGACGTGCGCGGGGATGCCGCACATCCTCTCTTTAAATACCTTGTCACGCAAAAAGGGTTTAAAGGTTTGGGTTCCGGTTTAAAAGCAGCCGTGTTGTCCGCAATGTTCAAAAAGTTATACAAGGACGGCTACGACGACAATCAGATCAAATGGAATTTTACAAAATTCCTTATTGATAAAAATGGGAATGTTGTAAACCGGTATGAACCGGTGATCAAACCCCAAATGATAGCGTCCGCTATCGAAAAACTTTTATAAGAGAGCCCGTTCCAGAACTTCAGTTTTAGAACAGGCTCAAGAGAGGATAGTATATGAACGCGGTTATCTATGTATCAAAACGCGGGAACACAAAGAAGCTCGCACATGCAATCGCAAAGGGCGCCGGGGTAAAAGCCCAATCTGCCGACCATGCGGCGAATTTGACGCGGGCAGAGATCCTGTTTGTCGGCGGTTCAATATACGCCGGCAGGATAAGCGGCGTTCTCCATAAATTCCTGCAAAATCTCGATCAAAAACAGGCGGCAAACGTAGTGGTCTTTGGAACATCGGCAAGCGGCAAAAGCATACGTGACGAAGTAGCGTCAATTCTTGAACCCAAAGGCATTCCGGTTGCCGCGGAAGGCTTTCATTGCAAAGGTTCATTCTTATGCCTCAACCTTGGGCGTCCCAATGCCGATGATTTGGCGCGGGCGGAGGATTTCGCCAAACGGACTTGTAAGAGTGGATTATGAATGCCGAAATATTAAAGCTGGAAAACCAGCTCTGTTTTCCGCTTTATGCCGCGGCAAAAGCCATGGTCAAAAAATACGCGCCGTTCCTGAATGAAATCAGCCTGACCTACACGCAGTATATCACCATGATGGTTATGTGGGAACATAAAACCATCAGCGTTAAGGATCTTGGGAACTGCCTGTATTTGGATTCGGGAACGCTTACACCTCTGTTAAAGCGGCTGGAAAGCAAAAAACTTATTTCCCGGGAACGGGCAACAAATGGGGATGAACGTTTTGTGTATATCTCTGTTACTCCCGAGGGTTTACGGCTAAAAAAGAAGGCCGTTCAGGTTCCGCAGAAAATGGGTAAATGTCTTTCTTTAGATCCGAAAGAAGCGCAAACGCTGTATATGTTGCTCTATAAACTGCTGGGTCAGCTTGAAGGTATGGAGGATTGTAATTGATTCGTAGCGAACGAATGAAGTTTTGAAATAGCCCCATCTTACAGCTCTTTCCGCAGGGCATACGTTTTATGCGGCTCCTTATACCCCGCTTAATCCCTTAAATTCCCCTCAAACCGGGCAGGTCCGCACGCCCTGTCCGGCATTTTGACACGGCTGCCGAAAGACCTTAGGAAAAAACTCCAAAAAATCCGATTTTTCTTAAAAAACGATTGACATAATGTACTAGTTCATTTATGATTGTACTAGATGAATAGTACATTAGCCCGCCCGGTAATGACCTTTTCTCTGGACAACGAAAACGGGGTCCCGATTTACCGGCAAATAATACGGCAGATAGAGTTTGCCATTCTCTCCGGCCGGCTGTGTTCCGGGGACAGGCTGCCGACCATCCGTTCCCTGGCGGTGGAGCTGAAGATCAACCCCAATACCATCGCCAAGGCCTACGGGGAACTGGAAATCCGGGGAATCCTGGTAACCCAGGTGGGGAGCGGGACCTATGTTTCGGACAAGAAGCCGGAGAAGGAAGAAGACGACCAGGCCCGGAAGATACGGGAGACAATGGAACACTTTATCCAGGAAATGAGCGGGCTGGGAGTTGACGTACCGGCCCTGAAGAAAATAATCCGGGATTATCCCGGGTAAATATGACTGCGGTTACCCCGCGTTAAGGAGGCTGCCTATGCAAATGCGATTCTTCACGCCCCGAAGGGACCGGAACCCGGCGGGCAAGGACAATGGATTCAAAGAACCACTGATAAAGAACACGCGCGGGAAAGAAAGACGGCGGGATTTTACTTTGAACGCGGTGGGGATAGGCTTTGCGATCATCCTTATCGCCTTTGCGGTTGCCGTTCTTTTTGCGGAGGGCGCCCTCCCCTCTCTTCCCGGACTGGGGATAGTTCTGGCCGTACCCTTCGTTTTGCTGATCCTCATGACCGTTTTTCCCCGCTGGAGCAGCGTGCTGAAGCTGTCCGTGATACTGCTCTGCGCCCTTGCCCCGGTCCGGCTTCCTGAATTCGGCCTGGCCCTGGTCTTTGCGGCCCTGGCCGCGCTCATCGCGCCGGCCATACAGAAGCGGGAAGAATGGGAGCGGGCCATCGTGCTCCGGCTGGGCCGTTTCCACCGGGTCCGGGGGCCGGGGATCTTCGCCCTCATTCCGCTGGCCGACCGGGTTGCAGAAACCGTGGACCTCCGCATTCGGGTAACGGATTTTTCGGCCCAGGAGACCCTTACCCGTGATTCGGTAACCGTCACGGTAGACGCCCTGTGTTTCTGGCTGGTCTGGGACCCGGAGAAAGCGGTGCTGGAAGTGGAAAACTACCGGGACGCGGTGATCCTGTCGTCCAAGACGGCGCTGCGGAACGCCATTTCCAGCCACGACCTTTCCACCTTTCTGGAACACGGAGAAGTGATACAAAAACAGATTCAGGAAGAGGTTGACCGGAAGACGACCGAATGGGGGATCACCATACAGCACATTGAGATCACCGACATCCAGATTCCCGAAGCCCTTCAGGATTCCCTTTCCCGGCTGGCCCAGACGGAACGGGAGAAGAAGAGCCGCATCCTTCTGGCGGAAGCGGAAATCGAGATCGCGCGGAAGCTGGAATCGGCGGTGGAAATATACGCCAAGGCCGAGCCCGCCTTAAAACTCAAGATACTGTCCATCCTGAACGAGGGACTCAAGGCGGGGAACTCCATGATGCTGGTCCCCAGTAACGTTACCGAAGAATTGAAGGATTCGGACATCTTCGGATTAAAAGCGCTGTCGGAACTTCGCCGGCAGACGCAAAAAAATGCAGGAGGAGAATCATGAACGTCGTTGCCGCGGAAAATGTGGTAAAGGATTACGGCCTCAACGGGACCGTCATTCACGCCCTGCGGGGAGTAACCGTGAACTTTGAAAGCGGGGATTTTGCGGCCATTGCCGGCCCTTCCGGGAGCGGCAAGTCCACCTTCCTCCACCTGGCAGGATGCCTGGACGTCATCACCGAGGGTTCCATACGCATAGGCGGCCGGGACACGGCGAATATGTCCAAAAAACAACTCGCCCTGCTCAGGCGGCACAGCATAGGTTTCATCTTCCAGGCCTACAACCTTATCCCGGTACTCTCGGTGCTGGAGAATATCGCGTTTCCCCTCACCCTTTTGGGGACGGACAAGCGGGAAATACGGGAGCGGGCGGCGGAAGCCCTTGCGCAGGTGGGCCTTGAGGGAATGGAAAAACGGCGACCCAAAGAAATGTCCGGCGGCCAGCAGCAGCGGGTGGCCATTGCCCGCGCCCTGGTGAAGAAACCGGCGCTGATACTGGCGGACGAGCCCACGGCAAACCTGGACTCCAGTATAGGCCGGGAAATTCTGGAACTTATGGCGCGGCTCAACAAGAGCGAAGGGACCACCTTCATCTTCTCTACCCATGATCAGATGGTCATGGACTTTGCCCGCAGGCTTATTCACATCCGCGACGGCCGGATCGAGTCGGACGAAGTAAAACAGGGGTAGTTTTATGGTGTCAAGCATAATCGAATTAAAGCGCATTGCCTTCCGCAATCTGACCCGGCACACCGTAAAGACCGTCCTTACCTGCGCGGCCATTATGGTGAGCGTTACGGTCTATATCTGGATGGACAGCTGGATCGGAGGGATGTTCCTCGAATCCCGGCGGAACATCATCAACTACGAGACCGGGGCGGCGAAGCTGCAAACCAAACTCTACTTCGATAAGAAGGACGAACTGCCCGGATACGAAACCTTTCCGGGCTGGGAGGAGTACGCCGCCGTCCTTGACGAAGCGGGTTACCACACCGCCCCCCGCTACGCCTTTTCGGGGACGCTTCATTCCCTTACCGGTTCCGCGCCCCTGGTGGTAAACGCCTGCGATCCCGCTTCGGAGGCGCGGACCCTGGCCTATACGCCGTATGTTGAACTGGGCCGCTTTATCAGGAACGGCGAGTTCGGCATTGCCCTGGGACTGATGACTGCGGACAAACTCAAGGCGGGCGTCCCCACCCGGCCCCTGGCGGAAGAACTGGAGGATCTGATTGAACCGGGCGGTTTTGACCTTGCCGAAGAAGCCTTTATCCGCGCCTGTTACGCCCCCATGGAAACCAAAACCCAATTCGGGGAAAACCGGGAATACGCCGGGGAGCGGGCCAGGGGCCGGCTGATCCTGAAGCGGGACCTTCCAAGAGCGGACCTGGACCGGCTCTGGGACCTTGTTGACCGGACAGGCCGCAACGACGTGCGGATCTCCACGGTCATCGACTACAAGATGGCCCCGGACTCTATCCGGCAGGACAAGTGGGATGCGGATCTCCAGCCGTTTTTGAGCGGGGAAGAGCGGGACCTGGCGGGCGCGGCTTACGAGTTTGACGAACTCACCGGAACGTATCTGCTTGTGGAGGAAGATCCCGCGAAACAGGAAGCGGTCCTGACCGCCATGATCCGCGCCGGTTTTTCAGGAGCGGTACGGCATGTGAACCAGGTAATCAACGCCAAAGTGGTGGGCCTCGTGAACTCCCCGGACCCGTTCAACAACTACAACATCGCCTACATGCCCCTGGATGTTTTACAGGACGAGGCGGGAATGATGCTGGGAGGCCGGGTCACGGAACTTTTGATTCGGGACAAGACCATGGGGGCGGCGGACATGAACAGCCAAATCGAAACCAAAGCGGCCATCCGCGCCGCCCTGGACGCGGGGCTTGCGGAACGGGGGACGCGGCTTGACGATGCTCTGGACGTGTTTGTCTGGACGGACTACGTGCAGGACTACCTGGGCTACGAGGCCATGGAATCGGGATCGACAAAAATATTTTCCGTCCTCCTTTTTCTCCTGGCATTTATCGGTATTTCCAACACCATGCTGCTGGCCATTCTGGAACGGACAAAGGAGATCGGCATGATGCGGGCGCTGGGCATGACGGACAGCCAGCTAATCTTCACCTTCATGATAGAAGCGGGCCTTCTGGGGCTTACCGGTTCCGTCCTGGGCATCATCGCCGGCTGCCTCATCAATATCCCCATGGTCAAGTACGGCGTCGACTTTTCGGAAATGCTGGAACAGATGGGGGGCAATATGGGCTACCGGATCGCGGGGAACTTCCGGGGAACCTGGAGGCCGGGGGTCATTATCGGCAGCGGCGCCACGGCCACGATCCTTGCGTCCCTTATGGCGTATCTCCCCGCCCGCCGTGCGGCAAAGATGGAGATCGCGGCAAGTTTGCGGTTTGAATGACGTTTACGGTTCGGGTGAACGTAAGATACCGGCGGGGTATAACAGATGGTATACGGAGGGTTTATATGAACGGCAATTATCCGCAGGGCGGAACGGGGATGATTATCACCATCGCCTTCAGGAATATTTTCAGGAATTTCAGGCGGACCATGTTCTGCGTGGCGGCCGTGGGGATCGCCGTGTTTTTCATCGTCTTTTATTCGTCCCTCATCGCGGGGGCGCTGAAGAGTATGCACGAGGTGGTACAGGTTTTTGAACTGGGCCATGTACGGGCGGTATCGGCCCAGTACGAGGCGGAAAGCGAATACAGCCCCGTACAGTACCCGGCGGCGGAGGGCCGGAGCCTGAGGGCGGTGACGGAGCAGATCCGGGCCATCCCCGGCGTCAAGGCGGTCTTCCCCCGCATATCGGCGTACGCCACCCTTCAGGAGAGCCTGGTCAAACACGCCGTCCTCTGGGGCTTGAACATGGAAGAAGAACGGAAGATAAACAACTTCAACCTTACCGACAGGAACGACGGCCTCCTGGAAGGCCGCTGGCCCGCTCCGGACAGCAACGAATGTGCCATAGGGCTGCGTTTCGCGGAAAAGACGGGCCTTAAACCCGGCGACCGGATTCCGCTGAAAACCGTGTCCGCCCAGTTCTCCGACAAGATGTGGGCCCCGGTAATCAGCGGCATCTTCCGTTTCGATTACGCCAAGGTCGACGCCGAGACCATCATCGTGGACTTTAGCCGCTTGCAGCGCCTCCTCGTGCTGGACGACGCGGCCCAGCAGATCATCGTCTACGCCGGTTCGCCAAAACAGAGCGGGCGCATAGCGGCGGAAATGGAAAAAATTTTAGGCCCCGGCGACGTGATTACCGAATGGCGGGATCAGTACTGGATCGTCATGATGAATATGTACGAGCCCCTGTTCTACATGATATATCTCGTCTTCCTCATCGTGGCCTGTTTCCTCATCGTCAACACCATTACGATGATCATCCACGAGCGGATCAAGGAAATAGGCATGATGGGAAGCCTGGGCATGACGCGGGGGGAAATCGCGGGAGTCTTCTTCTTCGAGTCCCTGTTCCTCGCCATGGCCGGCGCTACCGGGGGCGTAATCCTGGGCGGCATCCTCACCGGCATAGGCCAGTTCTTCCCCCTGCGCTGGACCGCCATTGCCGGGGAAAGCACCTTTGCCGAGATGCCCGCCGCCAACGCCATATTCTTCGATTTCAGTTTCGCCGGCCTGCTGCGAAGCTGGCTTTTGGGCGTACTTACCGCGTCGGCGTTCACCCTGTTCCCCAGCCTGAAAAGCGCCTTTGTGGAACCGGTGGAAGCGTTGAGAAGGTAGTAACAGAACAGACAGCGTTTGTCGCTGCCTGTTAATTGCTAATTGGAGGTTTGTGATGAAAATGAACGTAACAGTACCGGCGGTTTTATTTGCTTTATGGGCGGGTGTAACCGTCCATGCCCAGGCGCCCTCCGCGGCGGAATTGCTGCGCCGTGTGGACGACAACGAAATATACGCCTCCATCGAATACGATGGGGAGATGATCATCGAGTATCAAAACAAGCGGTTCGTAAAAAGCATGAAGGTCTGGGCCAGGGAAAATTCCGACAGCTTTATTGAATTTGTCAATCCGGAAGACCGGGGGACCAAGTACCTCAAAAAAGGCGGCCGTCTCTATGTGTATTCCCCGGACACCGAGGAAGTGATGTTGATTTCAGGACACATGCTTAAGGAAAGCATGATGGGTTCCGACATGTCCTACGAAGACACCATAGAAAACGAAAAACTGTCCGCCCGGTATAATCCGGCCGTAGGCGGTTCCGAAACATGGACCTTTAACGGCGCGCTCCGGGACTGCTGGATACTTGACCTTACCGCGAAAAAGCGGACCGAAAGCTACCCGAAACGAAAACTCTGGATCGACAAGGAAACCGGCGACTGTCTCCGCTATGAACTCTTTGCCCTTTCGGGCACAAAGCTCAAGGAGTACAATCTCTTGCGGGTGGAAGTGTTAAGCGGCCGGCGGTTTCCTACGGAAATCGAAATACGGGACCTTCTGCGGAAAAACAGCAAAACTACCATGATTATGCGGAACGCGGTTTTGGACCGGCCTATCGCCGATTCGGTGTTCAGTACCCGGAATCTGGAACGGTGACAACGGCGCGGCCGCGGAGGTTAGAGATGAAGATGAAGAAGATAGTTTTTGCGCTTCTTGCGGTTTTCCTGTCCTCGGCGGGGTTCGGCCAGGAGCCCGTATTTTCGGGAATACTGGACAGCAAGATGACGTACAGCGCCGGAGCGGGGGACGCGCCGGTCGCGGCCTTTGGGCTGGAAGAATACGCGAATTTCCGAATTCAGGCTAAAATCCGGAACCGAGCGGTTTTTTACGGGGCCTTCAACATAATCGCCGCCGCAGGTACTTCCGCCGTACCCCTTCGCGCTAATCCGTCCTCCCTGAGCGCGGCGGGGGACAACTACGCCGCCGCCATAGAACCGGAACGCCTCTATGTCAGGCTCAACAGCGAATATGTTGACCTGGACGCCGGGCTTATGCGTTTGGCCTTTGGGTTCGGCCAGGCGTGGGGGCCTATGGATTTCCTCAATCCCCGTGACCCCCGCTTCCCCGACGCCCGGCCCCGTGCCGTTCTGGGCGCGGCGGCGGCGGCCTTTCCGGGGGACGCCGCGAAGTTCCTGGTTTTCGGCGCGGCCCCGAGGGACAGCCTGAGTACCGGTAAAGGATTCCGCTTCGGCCTCACCGGGGAACAGCACTGGAACCGGCTAAGCGTCCAGGGCCTGTACGCCTACGAGACCCCAAATGAAGGGAGCGCCCTGGGGATACACCGGATGGGCCTTTCCCTCAAGGCGGAAGCGGGCGCGGGCCTTCTGGCGGACGCGCTCTACACCTACGACCACGATGGGGGAACGGGAATCGAAGGGCTGGCCGCCTGCGCCGGCCTTGACTACTCGTTTTATGACGGCAAATTCTACGCACTGGCGGAATACCTCTACAGCGGTTCCGCTTCGTCCACGGCGGAAGGGGCGGGTCTTGCCAACCGGAACTACCTGTACGCCCTGCTCCGGTATAGCTGGAACGATTACACCGCCACGGGCCTTGCCGGGATGATCTGCTTCGATGACTGGTCGTTTTCCCCCATTCTTACGGCGGAATACGAACTGTTTCAGGGCTTTACCCTGGGCCTTACCGTCCGCGTCCCCCTGGACCGGGAGGTTTTCGGCGCGGAAGACGCCGCCGGGGAACTGGGGCCCCTCCCGCCGGGACACGCGGCGGGCTCGCGGGCGCTGCTAACCCTGTCGGGACGGCTCAGGTTTTAGGGGCGGGCGTAAACACTAGCCCTCCCCCATCCGGGGCGCGGTCCGCGATAACCGCGCCGCCTTCCCTGACGGTCCCGGCAATGATGGCTTTGGCCAGGGGGTTCTCCAGTTCCGCCTGGATGGTGCGCTTCAACGGCCGGGCGCCGAAGAGGGGATCATAGCCCCGTTCGGCCAGCAGGTCCCTGGCGGACCGGGTAAGCGCAAGGGCGATCTTCCGTCCCGCGGCAACGCGGGCGGCCAGGCGGTTAAACTGGATGTCGAGGATCTTCCCGATTTCATCCCGGCCCAGGCGGTTAAATATCACTGTCTCGTCGATGCGGTTTAGGAATTCGGGCCGGAAACTCTGTTTAAGGAGTTCCATGAGGGATGCGCGCAGGGCGGCTTCCGTGCCGGGAGCGGCCTCCGTTCCGGCGGACAGGATCAGATCGGAACCCAAATTGCTCGTCATGATGATGATCACGTTCTTGAAATCCACAACCCGTCCCTGGCCGTCGGTAAGGCGGCCGTCGTCCAGGATCTGGAGGAACACGTTGAAGACCTCCGGGTGGGCCTTTTCGATCTCGTCAAAGAGGATCACGCTGTAGGGCCGGCGGCGTACCGCTTCGGTAAGCTGGCCGCCCTGTTCATACCCCACGTAGCCCGGCGGCGCGCCGAGGAGCCGGCTTACCGAGTGTTTTTCGCCGTACTCGCTCATGTCGATGCGGGTCAGGGCCTTTTCCTCGTTGAAAAGGAATTCCGCCAGGGTTTTGGCAAGTTCGGTCTTGCCCACTCCGGTAGGCCCCAGGAAGAGGAAGGACCCCAGGGGCCGGCCTTCATCGGAAAGCCCGGCCTTGTTCCGCCGGATGGCGTCCGCCACGGCTTTTACCGCCGGTTCCTGGCCCACCACCCGCTGTTCAAGCACCTTTTCCAAATCCAGATACTTCCCCAGTTCCCCGGACAGCATCTTCGACACCGGTATGCCCGTCCATGAGGAGACCACACGGGCGATGTCCTCCTCGCTCACCTCTTCCCGTAACAGCGCCGAAGCGCCCGCAGCCCGCCGCTTGTCTTCCATCTGCGTAGTAAGCCGGGTGAGTTTTTTCTGCGCCTCGGGAATCCTGCCGTGTTTCACTTCCGCGGCTTTTGTCAGATTCCCTTCCCGCTCGTACCGGGTTTCTTCTATTTTAAACTCTTCAATCTGCTGCTTGAGTTCCCTGATGCCCTGGATGTCCTTCTTCTCGTTCTCCCACCGGGTCTTCATGGCGTCCCGTTCGGCCCCCGTGTCGGCGATTTCCTTTTCCAGCCTTTCGAGGCGTTCCCTGGAAGACGCATCCTCTTCCCTGGTCAGGGCCTGTTTTTCTATGGAAAGCTGCAGGAGTTTCCGTTCCAGCTTGTCCAGTTCCGTAGGCCGGCTGTCCAGTTCCATCTTGAGCCGGCTCGCGGCCTCGTCCACCAGGTCTATTGCCTTGTCGGGGAGGAACCGGCTCGTGATGTAGCGGCTCGACAGGGCCGCCGCCGCCACCAGAGCTTCGTCCTTGATCCGCACCCCGTGGTGTACCTCGTAGCGTTCCTGCAATCCCCGCAGAATAGCGATGGTGTCTTCCACCGTCGGTTCCGCCGTATAGACCTGCTGGAACCGCCGCTCCAGGGCCGCGTCTTTTTCGATGTGCCTGCGGTACTCGTCCAGGGTGGTGGCGCCTATGCACCGGAGTTCCCCACGGGCCAGGGCGGGTTTTAACAAGTTGGAAGCGTCGGTAGCGCCCTCGGCGGCTCCCGCGCCCACCAGGGTGTGGAGTTCGTCAATAAACAGGATGATCGTGCCGGCGGAAGCCTGTACCTCGTGAATCACCGCCTTAAGGCGTTCCTCAAATTCGCCCCGGAACTTCGCCCCCGCCACCAGCGCTCCCAGGTCCAGGGCCAGGAGTTTCTTCCCCTTGAGACCTTCGGGCACGTCCCCGGCCACGATACGCCGGGCCAGCCCTTCGGCAATGGCCGTCTTCCCCACTCCCGGCTCCCCGATGAGGACCGGGTTGTTCTTGGTCCGCCGGGACAGGACCTGCATGACCCGGCGTATCTCCTCGTCCCGGCCTATCACGGGGTCCAGCTTTTCCTGCCGCGCCAGGGCGGTAAGATCCCGGCAGTATTTGTCCAGGACCCGGTACTTGCCTTCGGGATTCTCATCAGTCACCCGGACATTCCCCCGGACCTGCTTCAACGCGCCGAGGATTACGGCCTTCGTCACCCCCGCTTTTTTGAGGAGTTCCGCTGCTTTTCCTTCCCCGGCGGCAATGGCGATAAGTACATGCTCGGTAGAAACATAGTCGTCTTTGAGGGACGCCGCCTCCGCCTCGGCCTTGGCCAACACCTTGGACGCGGCGGAAGAAAAGTAAATCTGCGCCGCCTCTCCGTACACCTTGGGGTTTGCCCCGGCGAGGGCCTCGGTATCACGGATAAGTTTCTCCGCATCCGCGCCGGCCTGTTCGACCAGGGGCCGGACTATCCCGTCTTCCTGCCTGAGCAGGGCCAAAAGGAGATGTTCAATCTCAACCTGGGAATGATCTTCTTTTTGCGCGATTGCGGCGGCGTCATTCAACGCCTCCCGCGCTTTTATCGTAAACTTTTCGTAATCCATGACTATAAAATAAAAAAACAGCCGGAAAACGGCAAGCGTCCGGGCAAAAATTTGCGCGTCCCTTCCATCCGCCGGGGAGATCTGTCTCCGGCCCCAAAGACGATTAATTCCCTTAAGGTTTTCGCCGGAAAGCGCGGAGGCTGCTGCGAAGAAACTGTCCCTGCGCTTCACTGTAGTTTTACTGTCCAATAGCTGTGAGATAATCGGCTAAAGTGGTGTAAACAATCGGACCGTTGCTGCTTATGTCATGGGCAATATTGCCGCCGGCATTCGCGTCCGTTCCTGTGCCGAATGTAACCGTGGAGGCATTGGCGGTTGAAATGAGACGCTTATTACCAGGCACTGTTAGCAAAGGAGTATTTTAAGAAAGGCAACCAAGATAAATCCGAGGAAGTTCATATCTGATTTTTTCAAAAACCCGAAGCGCCGGGCAAAAACGATCCATACATAGTACGGAGGCTATTATGAAGAATAGACTACGCTTTCTGTTGTGGGGCGCCGCCCTGCCGGCGCTCATTAATTCCGCCTGTTCCTGTTCGACCGAATCGGCCATACAACAAATCCTGGGCATCGCTGCGGAACCGCCGGTTTTTATCGGCTGCAAAGCGGTTTCTTCCCGTGAAATCGCCTTTCAGTTTTCCCTGCCCGTAACGGTAACGTCCCTGAACTTCGATCCTCCCCAGGAGATTGACGAAGTTAGGGATGGAGAGACCGTCACGGTTATGCTGCAAGACCCGCCGCCCGGCGGCGAACGAATCATGGCGGATATTCTGGTTGAAGACCGGGACGGAAACACTTTGAACGTGCTGGTCCCCTTCAGAACAAGAAACGAAAACTTCCCGTCCTTTATCATCACCGAAGTCCGTACCGAATACTCCAAGCCAAAAGTGGAATTCGTGGAACTCAGGATGTTGACCGCCGGAAACCTGGGGGCTTTGCGCATGTTCACCGCCGCAAACGGCCTGGATACGCCCCTTTTCGAGTTTCCCCCCGCCGCCGTGAGCGCCGGCGAATACGTGGTGGTACACCTGCGGACCCTGGACCCTTCCCTTATCAGCGAAACCGGCGGCGATACGGCAGCCGTCCCCTATACCAAGGAGAACGAAGCCCAGCCGGACGCCCTGGACTTCTGGATACCCGAGTCCAAGAAACGCCTCTCCAAGAAAGCCGGGGCCGTTTTCTTTTCCGATCAGGATGACCGCGTTATCGACGCCCTCATCTTCGGCGATTTTGCCGCCGATTCCTGGTGGCAGGATGAAAAGACGGCCCGGGCGGCGGAACTCCTGGGGGAAACCGGGGCCTGGATTTCCGAGGACGGCGGCGTCCCCGGTCCGGCCGATGCCGTCCTGAGCCGGAACACCACCGTCACCCGTTCCATCTGCCGTGACGAAACTATCGCCGACAGGGACATTGCCGCGGACTGGTACATCGCCGCCACAAGCTGCGCTACCCCCGGAAAACCGAACAATCCCAAGCGGTATGTACCGGCGGAATAAGATACGGCGAACAATAAGCGCTTAGCGGTAACCTTGATAATCCGCGGTTGATTTTTGTAACGCGGAATCTGGCGCGCGAGGAATAAAACGGCTATACTTAGAAACGTTATTTTATGAAAAACGGCGGGAGGACCAATGAGGATCCTGGAGGCGGAGCGTATAACGGAAGCGGTGAGCCGCTTGTGCATTACGGCAAACCGAGAATTGCCGGAGGACGTGAGGGAGCGGCTGCGGAAATGCAGGGACGAGGAAACTTGGCCCGCGGCCAGGGATATTCTGGATAAAATCATAGAAAATTTCGAGCTTGCGGCGGAACTACAGTCGCCCGTCTGCCAGGATACGGGCATGGCCTGCGTGTTTCTGGAAATAGGGGAAGATGTGCATATCGCCGGGGACCTCTATGCGGCCGTGAATGAGGGTGTGCGCCGGGGCTGCCGGGACGGGTATCTGCGGGCCTCCATGGTCAGAGACCCCCTGGACCGGGTGAATACCGGGGACAATACCCCGGCTATGGTGTACGCCGATTTTGTGAAAGGCAGCCGGGTGACGGTCACCGTGGCTCCCAAAGGTTTCGGGAGCGAAAACATGAGCCGTATAGCGATGCTCCGCCCTTCCGACGGAGCGGAAGGGGTAATTGATTTCGTGATTCGGACGGTGGAAGAAGCGGGGCCTAATCCCTGCCCGCCTATTGTCGTGGGTGTCGGCATAGGGGGTTCTTTCGATAAAGCGGCCTTCCTGGCCAGAAAGGCCCTGCTCCGCCCCCTGGGAACGTCCAGCCCCCTGGCCTTTTACGCGGAACTGGAAAACACCCTTCTTGAAAAAATTAACGCCCTGGGTATAGGCCCTCAGGGTTTCGGCGGCAAAACCACCGCTCTGGCGGTGATGGTAGAAACGCTCCCCACCCATATCGCGGGCCTCCCCTGCGCGGTGAACATCAGTTGCCACGTGGCCCGCCACGCCGGGGAGGTACTCTGATGCCCGTATACAACGAACCGGTTAGGATAGAACTCCCCCTGGGACGGGAACAGGCCGCCTCCCTCACGCCGGGGCAGCGCGTTTTGTTCAGCGGGATGATCTATACGGCACGGGACGCGGCCCACAAGCAGCTTGCGGAGCTTGTGAAGGCGGGGAAGCTTCTCCCCTTCCCCATTGAGGATTCGGTTATCTACTACACGGGTCCCGGTCCGGCCCGGCCCGGGGAAGTCATAGGCCCGGCGGGTCCCACCACGAGTTACCGTATGGACGCATATACCCCCGCCCTTATATCCCTGGGCCTGCGGGGTATGATAGGGAAGGGAAAACGCTCGAAAGAGGTTGTGGAAGCCATGGCCCGTTACGGGGCGGTCTACTTCGGCGCCATAGGCGGCGCCGGAACGCTCCTGGCGGCCCATATTAAAGCGGCGGAGGTCATCGCCTTTGACGATCTGGGTACGGAGGCCATACGCCGCCTGGTGGTAGAGGACTTTCCCGCGATAACGGTCATAGACAGCAGGGGGAACAGCCTGTATGAGTCGGGAAGGGAGGAATACCTGCGGAGCGTCCGGGGGCTACAATAGCGCTTTCCCGGCCGCCAACCCGCCGGCTATATCGTCCAGCGTCCTGGTTTCTTCGGACAGGACCACCTTGCGGTATTCCCGCTGCCTTTTTTCCTTGAGCTTGTCAAGAATCTTCCGTTCCCTGGAGGCTTCAAAAAAAACCTGCCTGGCGGCTTCCACCTTGAGTTCCGCTTCGGCGGCCTCCTTGAGGAGCCGGTCCCGTTCGGCGTCAAGCCTGCGTATGTAGAGATCGTAGCGCCGGATTTCGTCCGATCCGTTTCCCCGGGCAAAGCGACAGGACGCGGCCTGTGAGCGGGAGGCGGCCACGGACTTTATTTCCTGTTCAAGGGCGGTAAGAACGCCCACGGCGCGGCCGAGTTCTATTTCCGCTTCCTTTTCCCGGTAAGCGCGGATGTTAAGAATTTTTTCAAGGTTAAAGCTAAAGCGTTTCATACCCGATGCCCGGCGCGGGAATTCCGCCGGTCCCCGCGGCCGTCTCCCGTTCATAAATCCCGATTTCTTCGGGAGGGATTTCCATACCGGCTATATCCGCCATGATCTTCAGCGTTTCCGCCATGGAAGATTTCTCTTCGACCTCCTGAATGAGCAGCGATTCTATCGCTTCCCGCTTGGCAATGGCCTCGTCGATTGCGGGGTTGGTGCCCGTGTGGTACGCGCCCACGTTGATAAGGTCCTCCGCCCCGGCATAGTCCGCCATAAGGCGGCGTATGCACCCCGCGGCTTTGTTGGTTACCGGCCCGGACACTGCGGGCATAAGGCGGGAAACGCTTTCCAGCACGTCTACCGCTGGGTAGTGGTACGCCCGCGCAAGGCGGCGGGACAGGACGATATGGCCGTCCAGGATACCCCGTACCGTGTCGGCGATGGGCTCGTCCATGTCGTCCCCTTCCACCAGTACCGTATAAAAACCGGTGATGGACCCCTTTCCCGACGTACCGCTCCGTTCCAGCAGCTTGGGCATGGAGTCGAAGACACTGGGGGTGTAGCCCCGCGTGGCGGGAGGCTCCCCCGAGGCAAGTCCTATCTCCCGCTGGGCCCGGGCAAAACGGGTCACCGAGTCGAAGAGGAGCATCACGTCCAGCCCCTGATCGCGGAAATACTCGGCTACGGCGGTGGCGGTGTATGCGCCCCGCAGCCGCGCAAGAGGCGGGGAATTGGAAGGGGTCGCCACCAACACGGACCGGGCAAGGCCGGCGGGGCCCAGGTCGTTGGCAATAAAGTCGTTGAGTTCCCGGCCCCGCTCCCCTATAAGGGCGACCACGTTGACATCGGCGTTGGTGTTCCGGGCTATCATCCCCAGTAGGGTGGTTTTCCCCACGCCGGAACCGGCGAAAATGCCTATACGCTGTCCCCGGCCCACGGAGAGAAGGCCGTCTATGGATCTGATGCCGGTGGAAAGCCGCCTGAGTATACGCGGGCGCGTTGCGGCTTCCGGCGGGTCGGCCAGGGCCGGATACCGGAGAACGGCGTCAATCCCACCCTTCCCGTCGACGGGATTTCCCCTACAGTCCAGCACACGCCCAAGGAGCTTGTCCGATACCGGAATCTCCAGCGGGCTGCCGGAAGCGACGACCCGACAGCCCGCTTCAATACCGCCGGTCTCCTCGTAGGCCATAAGCTGTACCGTCTCGTCCCTAAGACCCACCACTTCGGCATGGATGATCCCCCGGCCCCTGGGCGCCTCAATGCGGCATATTTCGCCTATGACGGCACGGGGCCCTCTGCTTTCTATAAGGAGACCCTGTACCTTGACAACGCGGCCTGAGTATTTGACGGGATCGGTCTTTTCAACCGTTTCAAAATATTTCGACAGCATTTCCGTCATATTAAACGGAATTTCCTCCGGAAATTCCCGTGTCTTTACGCCACCCGGTACCGGCGTCATTCTCAGACTCCTTCGGCGGCGTTTTTCGCCCTGCCTTTGATGGGGGACATGGCAAGAATCTTGTCTTCAAGTTCGGCAAGTTGGCTGGAAATCCTGGCGTTTATCTCCCCAAAATCGGTTTCTATGACGCACCCCCCCGGATCTACCGTGGGATCCTCCGCCACCTGTATGCCTTTGGCGCCTTCGGCTATTTTGATGAAGTCCTTAATGTGTTCCGTGGTAAGTTTTACATCGGCCAGGTTCACCCGTATCAGGATATTCCCGCCGGTCTTGAGTTTTCTAAGGGCCTGAACCACGTTGGAGATGACCACGGTACGCTGGCTTTCGGAGACAACCT
The DNA here is from genome assembly GCA_031255475.1 of Treponema sp. Classification (GTDB taxonomy): domain Bacteria; phylum Spirochaetota; class Spirochaetia; order Treponematales; family Breznakiellaceae; genus JAIRLK01. The sequence goes on along the minus strand of JAIRSL010000050.1, from coordinate 5,534 downwards.
TGATTACCTTCCGGGCTATCAGGAGCACAAGATCGATTATCTGCTGCTCCGTTTCTTCGAGAATTTCGATACGCTTGTCCTGCGCCCGTTCCAGAACCGTATGGGTCCGTTCCACAAGGCGCTGTACCTCGGCCCGGCCTTCGGCAAAACCGGCCTCCTGACCGGCTTCCCGGCCTTCCGCTTCGGCCTTCTGCCGTTCGCTCTCAAAGGCGTCCCGGGCGGATACGGCCATATCCTCCGCCTTTTGCCTTGCCCCGGCGATGACGCGCTCCGCCTCCGATTCGGCGGAACGTTTAATTTCTTCTGCCTCCCGCCCGGCCCGCTCCCTTTCCTGTACGGCCCTTTTCTCCGCCTCTTTGACGAGGGCTTCCGCTTCCGCCCGGGCGGCGCGGAGCATGGCCTCTTTTTCGGCCTCCCATCGGATCTTAAAATCTTCCGCTTCCTGCCGCAGTTCGTCCGCCGTGGGCCCTGAGTATTCCTCTATCATCTCAGATGTGAACATCCGCGACATATCCGTATCTTCCCCGGACGGAAGCCCGGACGCCGGATGTTCCGGTTCGGAAAACGAACCGGGAAGTTCAAGAAAAACCGTAGAATCGCTGACGGTGACTTCGCCGGGCCTGAATACCGCTTTTGCCATTGTTTACACCTAAACGACCAGTTCGTCCTCGCCGGAACGGGCGATGACGATATCTCCGGTATCTTCCAGATGACGGATAATGGAAACGATCTTCTGCTGGGCCTCTTCCACATCTTTAAGCCGGATGGGTCCCATGAATTCCATATCTTCCTTGAGCATACCCGCCGCGCGCTTACTCATATTCTTGAAGATCTTATCCTGTACCTCCGTATCCACGGATTTAAGGGCTTTGGCCAGTTCCTGGGAATCCACTTCCCGCATGACCTTCTGAATATCCCGGTCGCCGAGGAGCACGATGTCTTCAAAGACGAACATGCGCTTCTTGATCTCCTCCGCCAGTTCCGGATCCTCGTCTTCCAAAGCCTCGATGATCTGTTTTTCCGATGCCCGGTCTACCAGGTTGAGGATCTCCACGATGCTCCCCACGCCGCCGGCGGTGGTGTAGTCTTCGCTGGACAGGGTGGACAGCTTCTTTTCCAGAACCCGTTCCACTTCCCGGAGGACTTCGGGGCTCGTACGGTCCATGGTGGCGATACGCCGGGCCACATCACTCTGAACTTCATGGGGAAGGTTTTGCAGGATGATAGACGCCTTATTCGGTTCAAGATACGCAAGAATAAGGGCTATGGTCTGGGGATGTTCCTGCTGACTGAAGTTGAGAAGATGTGCGGGATCGGTACGGCGTATGAAGTCGAAGGGCCGCACCTGGAGGCTTGAGGTAAGCCGGTTGATGATGTCTATGGCCTTCTGGCTTCCCAGGGCCTTTTCCAGAAGTTCCCGGGCATAGTCGATACCGCCCATGGTGATGAACTGGTTGGCCATCATGAGTTCCTGGAACTCCTGGAGTATCGCGTCTTTTTGTTCCGGTTCTATGGTTTCAAGCCGGGCGATCTCGAAGGTAAGGGTTTCTATCTCGTCTTCCCTGAGGTACTTGAATATCTCCGCCGAAATATCCGAGCCGACACTTACCAAGAAGATCGCGGCCTTCTGCCGACCCGAAAATTCCTTGCCGCCTTTTTTCTTGGACGTGGAAGTTCCCGAATTCTGGGAAGAAGCGGTTGCCTGGGCCATTTTCTATTCCTCCATCAGCCAGGTTCTGATAAGCTGAGCCACGTCTCCGGGATGTTCCTTCGCCATGTTGATGGCGTTCTCCTGAAGTTCCATACGCCGCTTTTCTTCCACCGACATAGAAACTTCCACCCCTTCGTTCTCCGCTTCCAGAAGGGCGCTTTCGCGCATGGCCTGTTGCTGCCGGGAGAGTTCTTCTTCCCTGAGCCGCCGCCGCCGTTCCATTTCACGGGAAACCAGACGGAATACCACAAACCCTATCAACAGTATCGCCGTCCCGATAAGGAGAAGTATCAGTGTCTGTTGCATCTGCCGCTGCCGGAAATACGCGGCATCTTCATCGCTGAATTCTTTAGTCCGGTCGAAACGGATATTCTGTACCGTCACCGAATCGCCCCGGCCGGCGCTGAAACCAATGGCGTCCCGGATCAGAGCCTGGGCCGCGGCAATGTCTTCCTCTGGCACCGGGGTATATTCCCGTTCGATGGAACCGTCGGTCTGAATCACCGGTTTCTTCGCGTCATCGTATTTCCACTTCCACATACCGTCTATATTTACCGATACGGTTACCCGGTCTATGGTGGGGCTTCTTTCCTCCTGGACTTTACGGTTGTTGATCACCTCGTTGTGGGTGTTGGTGGTCTGGGTTACTTCGCCGTAAAGATTGGACATGTCCCGAAAGGCGGGAGTAGTCTGGCCTTCCACACCCGGAGGGCCTTCGGGATTAAAGCCCGTTCCCTTCCAGGAAGTGCTGGAAGTGGACTGGGAAACGGTGACCGATTCGGTAAACTGGGAATCGTCATAGGGAAGCCCGGGGGTCCTTTCTTTCAGCGTAATGGGGAAATACTCTTCCGTATCCACCGCCTTCCTGGACATATCCATATCGATTTTAATGTTGAGATCCCGGACCCGATCGGCGGTAAAAATCTTTTGCAGGGATTTCAGGATGTCTTTCCGGTACCGGGTTTCCAGGTCCCGCACAATTTGGGTTTCCCGCTCAATGCGGCTCAGGCGATCCCAGTCGGTAAGGCCCTTAAAATCGTTCAACACCAAACCGTTTTGATCGGTAATACCGATGTTATCGTCCGTCAGCCCCTCCACGGCGAATTTAAGGATCTTCTGGATACCTTCGATCTTCTTCCGGTTTTGGGTAATATCGCTGCCCGGTCTGGGAGTAAGGATCACGCTGGCGCTCACCGGTTCCTGATCCGAAAGGAACAATGTCTTTTCGGGCATGTTGATGATGACGCTGGCATCGTCCACATCGTCCAGGGCCTTGATATGATCCGTCACCATCCTGGTAACGGCCCGGCGTACATTCACTTTCCGTTCAAAATCGGTGATGGTCCACCGGTCCCGGTCAAATATGGCCCAGGGATCGGTTCCCGAAGGTATCAGGTCTTCCCGGATAAGGATGGCCCGCATACGCCGGGCGGTGTTTTCATCGCTTACCATAATGGTTCCCGCCTGGGATACCGAAGTCTTGACGCCTTCCTGATTGATCCGGGTGATGATGCGGTCCCTGGCCGTCTCGTCCCGGATAGGCGCATCGATGACCGGCGCCATACTCGGCAATGAAGAAACCGTCACCAGGACGGCAATACCGCCCGCGGCGATAACCACAACAGCGATGAGGATGATCTTCTGTACTACAGACCACTTACCCCAAAGACCCGCGATTTGTCCGAATAGTTTTTTGAAGAATTCGTTCATATTCCCCTCCCCAGAAGAACGTGAAGACCCGCGCCGGAAAACCCTAACGCCCCGTTAGAAGGCTCCCGCGCCGGTCTTTAATTACCGTGTATTTATTATATCTCTCCATCCCTGGACTATACGGTTCAGTACCGTCCTGGTGATGTTAAGGGACATATTTGCCTTAGCCTGCGCTATGGTGATGTCATGGCTGTCAACGGATTCGGGATCCACAATGGCCTGCTGAATAAGGTTATCGGCGAATTGTTTTTCCGCGCTGACCGTGTCCAGCGCCCGGAGCATGGCATCCTCGAATGTACCCGAACGGAGTACCGATTCCGCGCCCGTCATGTTTCCCAGTTCCGCAACCGTCCCTCCCCTGCCCGCGGCCTTAGCAAACGCGCCGCCGCCTATGGTATACGGACCGTTTTGGGGGACCAGATGTTTCGGATGGGTGATTTTCATGGAAACCGTATCGCCCTGTACCAGTTCAGGCCGGTAAATCGTCATCTACTACCTCCCGCCTATTTCCAGGGCCTTGAGGAACATGGCCTTGGACCCGTCTATAATGGAAGCGTTGGCTTCGTACGCCCGGGACGCGGCGATCATGTCCACCATTTCGGTCACGATGTCCACGTTGGGCATCTCCACATAACCCGCCCTGGGACCGGTCCTGATGGCGTCGGGATGAGTGGGATCGTACACCAGCCGGAGTTCCGCCGCGTAGTCTTTCTGCACTTCCGCGACCCGCACCCCCTCGCCCACGCCGTTATCCAGCATTTCGGGCAGAAACGGGGAACGCCAGTATGGTTCCTCCACCCTGGGCCGCAGGACCACCCGGCTCCTCCTGAAGGGGCCGCCCTCGGCGGTACGGGTGGTGGAAGCATTGGCTATGTTGTCGGCGATCACATCCGTGCGGAACCGCTCGGCGCTCATCCCGGAAGCCGCTATGTTAATCGAACTGAAAAGTCCCATATCCTACTCCTACCTCAACGCCAATTCTATCTGGGCGAATTCAAATGCCTGGCTCTGGGCCATGAGCGTATACATCATCTGGTTTTCCAGGGCCAGCATGACTTCCTGCTCCGGGTCAACATTGTTCCCGTTATTCCGGGAAGTGCTGATGTAATCCAGAACCCGCCGGGGTTCCACATCCCGGTAATCCCGTTCCCGCCAGTTGGGAATGTGCCGGGGATCGGTCAGCTTAAGTTCCAGAGGCGGCCGCTGTTTTTCCGTATCCAGGGCTTTCTTCAACTCGCTCTCAAAATTCACTTCCGACCGTTTGAAATTGGGGACTTCCGCGTTCGCCAGGTTATTGGCAATGACGCTCCGCCTGATGAGGTTCGCGTCCATGGCCCGGTGAAGCAGGTCCACGGTCCTGGTAAAGGTATTCTGGCTCATTCGGTCCCTTCCTCCCTTTTAATCATCGGCAGTTCCAAACCGGGGATTAAGGGCCCGCACTCCATAATCATCATAAAATATACCTGCCCAAATCCTGATCGGTCACCAGATCGGTAAGGCGTTCGTTGACGTAGGCTTCGGTAATGGGAATTTTGGCCGGGGTGATGTCCGGCGCCTCAAAGGAAAGCTCCTCCAGTAGGGCTTCCATGATGGTGTGAAGCCTGCGGGCGCCGATGTTCTCAAGTTTGGAATTCACCTCCGCAGCCAGGACCGCCAGACGTTCTATCGCTTCCGGAGCGAACTCGATTTCCACCTCCTCGGTGGCCAAAAGCCCGATATACTGCTTGGTCAGCGCGTTCTTCGGTTCCGTAAGTATCCTGAGGAATTCGTCCTTGCCCAGGGATTCCAGTTCCACCCGCAGGGGAAACCGGCCCTGGAGTTCGGGGATCAGGTCCGAAGGCTTGCTCACGTTGAAGGCGCCGGCGGCGATGAAGAGGATGTGGTCCGTATTGACCGGCCCCCACTTGGTGGTGACGGTGGCTCCCTCCACGATGGGAAGTATGTCCCGCTGTACCCCTTCGCGGGACACGTCGGGACCGCCTCCCCGGTCGCCCTTGACCGCTATCTTGTCTATCTCGTCAATAAAGACGATGCCCGTTTCTTCCACCCGCTGCCGGGCCTCATCGCTCACCCGTTCCCGGTCTATGAGTTTTTCCGTCTCCTCGGCAATGAG
>JAIRSL010000302.1 GCA_031255475.1 Treponema sp. | reverse complement strand
GTAGAAGGTTTCTCTTCCTTTGCCGGTAACGGCGTCCAGCTTACGTGTCAGGAACCCGTCTATACCTTCGCTCACGCGGGCGGTGACCAGGATGCGGGCGCGGCAGCGGGAGGCGACGGTGGAAAGAACGCGGGCGCCGGCCACGGGGCGGCCGAAAGCGGAGTAGCCCGAAAGTTCCGAGTAACCGAAGGCGCAGTCTCCGGCGTCTATGCCGAAACGCCAGGCAACGGTTTCCGGGGTTTCTTTCAACAGGTCCAGGATGAATCCCATCGCTTTGGCTTCGGGACTCTGGCTGCCCGGGGCTTGTCTGTCATCATCATAGGGCGTTTCCGTCTTGATACGCCGTATGGCTATCCGCTCCAAAGGCGAGCCGAAGGCGATCAGCACTAAGTCCCCGTCTATCCCTACAACGGCGCCTCCGGCTTTCTTGAAGCAGCCGGCCGCCGTTTCCTGGAAGGCCCGGATTTTCCCGGCGCTGTCCAGGGGGTCTTGCCCGCTTTCGGCGGCGGTCAGGAAGTCTCCCCGTATCGCCACGATTGCGGCCCTGGCCCGGAGGGTCTCCCCGGCCTGCGGCCTCCCGGCCCGGACAAGGCGATCCAGGTATGCCGGTCCTACCACGCCGCCATAGATCCGGCGTATAACCGTCCGGTTCCGGCATTTCATGCGGAGGCTGTAAAGGAAGGACACACATACCCCCGCTACGGCGCTTCCCGTTGGGATCACGGGGTCAAACCAGTATTGGGTAAAGATAAATCCCCAGGAGAATACCGCCGCGGTCACAATAGTCATGAGGCCGCCGATGATCAGGGTCAGGGCGGGGCCGCGTCTTCGGATCAAAAAGAGGATGAGGAGGACGGGAAGCAGAGACAAAAGCAGGATATGCTGCCCCGCGGGATAAACAATGGCCCTGCCGGATAGAATGGTATTCGCGAGAATGGCGGAGATCTCGGCGTCCGAGGGAGGCGTCCCGGAACCCAGGATGCAAAAAGAACCTTCCAGGGCCGAGGAAAGGGCGGACCGGATACGGAGGAATTCTCCGTATTTTTCTCTGAGTTCGGCGAACGTCTCGATAAGACCGTTCCTCAGGGAAACCAGCCGCCGCAGTTCCGCCGGCTCTATGCCTTCCGCAGCGATGCGTTCTTCATAGGTCATGACCAAATTTGTTTCTGAAGGCCCGGTCACAAAATTTTCCAGGCTCCGCAGATATTCGGCCCGCGAATCCAGCCAGCGGAGTTTCAGGTCCCCGGCCGGACTTTCCCCGGCGCTTTCAAGGAGTTCCCTCCGAAGCGTCTGGGAATAGTCGTATAGCGTCGTGGGGTATGCTTCCGGTGCAAGATAGGTAAAGCAGCCCTGTTCCCTCATGGCGTTGAGAAAGAGGGCGAGTTCCCGGCCGGTTTGCTCGTATTCCAAAAAAATCTCCGGGGTAAGGCGTTTGAAATATTCGTCTCCCCTCGGCCGTTCAATCAGAATCGCTCCCCGGCTGTCCAGGGCTATGTCCCGGCCAAAACCCTCTTGCCTGAACCTGAGCAGGGGTATCCCCTTCCGGTATTCGATGTCCGACGGCCCGAACTGCCGGTTCATCATGGCGTAGACCACGTGTTCCGCCCCGTCGGGACGCAGGGGATAAACCCGGCGGACCGCGCCGTCCGGGTCCGGGCTTGACCGGGAGTACAGGCCGGGATTGCCGGGCCGGGTTTCGCCAGTTGAAAGCCGGATGTCCCCGGCCGCCCACACGTTGCCGAAGGCCGCCGCCGCCCGTTCCAGACGCCGTGTTTCCGCGCCGTCATTTTGGTTCAGGACCGAAAGAAGCCGCTCTTTTCCCCGTTCCGAAAGTTCTATCAGGCTGTCTACATAGTGTTCCGTTTCTTCAGGCGAAACCGATCCCGTCAGGATGGCCTGGAATAAATTTCTGATATTCCGGGCCAGGAGGGAAAATTCTTCATCCAGCCGTCCGGGTAATTCGGTTTCTACCGGACCGGCGTTCCCGGAAACGCCCAGAACCGGGGTCTGTACCGCCAGTCCGCGGGCGTCCAACTCGGCCAGGGTCATGAAGATGGCGAATGCGGCATCCGGTTCAATGAAGCCGCCGGAAGCGGGACCGGTTTCGATGATCGCCACCTCGCGGGAAACAGGCGGCGGGGAACGGTAACGTGTCAGATAATCATAATGCGGACCCAGACGGGGGCCGGAAAAGAAAAAATACAGGAAAATCAGGACGCCGGCCGCGGTGCATCCCGGCAGGAGAAACCGTAAAAACGTTTTTTGAGGAACTTGATATGCCGCCATAACTTCAGGTATTCTGAATTTCGGATGAATCTTGAGGCGGCTTTATCGGTGGAATGTCCGCCGCCGTTCTTTTGTGTTTTAAAGAAATTTGTACTAGACTAGTACCTTGTAAAGGCTAAACGGAGAAATACGGTCCACAGATTACGCGGATTGTCACAGATTATGGGTACTTTTGGGTTACTTTTTCAATGAGGCAACGCGGGTTGTTGATTTTCGGTCTTTTATATCCTATAATTTATATAGGATATAAGGCTATGGAAGACGCCCATTGTACTCATGATTATGCTCCCGCCACCTGCCCCGTGCATGGGGCCGCTTTGTTTGAGTCCCGTACCGGCGCGGTAAGTACCCCTATTTATCAGAGTTCCACCTTTAGGCATCCCGGCCTCTACGAAAGTACGGGGTTCGACTATTCCCGTGGAATAAACCCCACCAGGGCCGAACTGGAGCGGACCGTTGCCCGCCTGGAAAAGGGTCAATACGGCCTGGCCTTCGCCACCGGGATGGGGGCCATATCCGCCCTGATCAAAATATTCGG
>JAIRSL010000168.1 GCA_031255475.1 Treponema sp. | reverse complement strand
ATCGCCATGTGGCCGGCGGTTCAGAGCGGGGAGCGGAAGCATATCTTCCCCTTCCAGAACAGCGCCGACGTGGCCTTCAATTCCGCCCTGGATTATGAACTGGCGGTCCTGAAATTCTACGCGGATCCCCTGCTCCGCCTGGTTAAGCCGCTTTGCCGTGAATATGCCGAAGCGGCGCGGCTTCTGGCTTTCCTGCAAAATTTCGCCCCCATACCGCCCCAGTATGTGCCTGGACAGAGTATACTCAGGGAGTTTATCGGGGAAAGCGAATTTAAGTATTAATTCGCGGAAAGGCTTGTTGTTAGGCCGCCGGATAAGACCGGCGGTTCATTTTAAAAGTACCGGTTTGGGATAGCCTTACCGGATAAACAAAAAACGTGAAGGAGCGTACTATGAGAAGGTTTTTTTATATGATGATGACGATGATTCTGGTGTGTACCGCCGTGTTTGCCCAGGCCGCGCGGGAATCTACCGGGGACGCCGCGGTTCCAGCTGCGGGATCCGGCGGGATACGGGCGGAGGCTGCGGACGCCCTCCCCCTCAGGCGTCTGTCCCTGTTTTCTTCCGGGGTGGGGTATTTTGAGCATAGCGGGACGGTGGACGGCCCCGCGACAATCGCCCTCCCCTTCCCCGCCGAAGCGGTAAACGATGTGTTAAAATCCCTGGCGATAAACGATCCCGCATCGGCTTCCCCCCAGGTAAGCTATCCCGCGTCGGACACCTTGTTCCGTACCCTGGGGAGCCTTAAAATCGACCTTTCGAGGAATCCGGGCATTCTGGGCATACTGGAGAACCTTCGGGGAGAAGAACTTGAAGTGTCCGCCCCCAATCCCATCAGGGGCCGCATCGTTACGGTGGAGACCCGCAGGACGCCGGCCGATTTGAGGGCCGGTTTTCCCGCCGGAACGGAAACGTACCTCTCCCTGGCAACTCCCCGGGGGATACGGGTTATCAACATCAAGGACATTGTTTCCTATGCTTTCATCAATCCGGCGATCAACGCCGATCTTGAACGGGCCCTGGACCTCCTTTCGGAAAGCCGGAACGACGGGACCCGTATCCTCACAATCGGTTTGAACGGGAACGGGAGCCGGCCCGTTTCCCTGAGTTACGTGATCCCCCAGGCGGTATGGAAGGTCTCGTACCGCCTGGACCTGTCGGGGGAACGCCCCCTGCTTCAGGGCTGGGCCATAATCGACAATGACGGCGATACCGACTGGAACGGCGTGGAACTCTCCCTGACTGCCGGACGGCCGGTTTCCTTCGTGCAGGACCTCTACTCGCCTTACCGCTTGGCTCGGCCCGTCCTGCCCCTGTCCATAGCGGGGACGGCGGAAGCCCGTTCCCATGAGTCCGGCGCCCGTTACGCCGCTCCTTTGAGTGAAGCTGCCGCCGATACGATGGAAATGTCCGCGCCCCTCTTTCGGGAAGAAAAAGCCTTAGGCGGCGCTCGCGCCCCGTCCGCTTCCCCCGCCCCCAGGATGAATGTGGCGGGGGGCCTTGTGGATACCGCCCGCGCCGCGGCTGCGGGGGACCTTTTCGAGTTCACCTTGAAAAACCCCGTGACCCTTGCCCGCAGGCAGAGCGCCATGCTCCCCCTGGTTGAAGGGGCGGTAACCGCGGTAAAAACCCTGATCTTCTCCGGGGAACGGGCCGCGTTGTACGGGACCATCAATCCCGCCGCCGGCGCGGAGATCACCAACATTACAGGAATGAAGCTACCCGCGGGCCCCGTCACGGTGTATGACGGCGGAACCTATGCCGGCGACGCCCTCCTCGAATTTTTCCCCGAAGAAGAAAACCGGCTCATCTCTTATGGGGAAGATCTGTCCGTCTCGGGCGGCGTAACCGCCTCTTTCTCCCGGACGGTAAGCGCCGTAACCGTGAGCCGCGGGATCATGACGGTGAACCGGAAGCAGCGCCATGAACGGACGTATACGCTGAGGAACGCGTCGGGAGAAGCCAAACGGGTTGTGGTGGAACATCCCATTACCGCCGGAGCGGTCCTTGCGGAACCGGCCCGTGCGGAAGAGAAGACAAACGCTCTCTACCGTTTTATCAGGGAACTTCCGGCGATGGGGGAACTTACGGTCGCCGTCCGGGAAGAAACGCCGGTAACGGAACAACTGCGCCTCGCCCAGTTCCGCCCCGAAACCTTTGCCGCCTACATCGCGGACAGGGAAATCCCGGAAGGCATACGGGCCGCCCTGGGCGCGGCGGTGGAACTCAGGGCCAAAGCCGATGAAGCCGCGGCGGCCCTTACGGAAATCGAGACCCGGCGCGGCGGGCTTATCGCCGATCAGGACCGGATCAGGCGCAACCTGGAGGCGGCGGGAAACCAGACCCCCCAGGGCCAGGAATACCTACGCCGTCTTGCCGAACTGGATGCCGGCATAGACGCCATGGCTGCCCAAATAGAGGAAGCCGGTAAAACCGCCCGTGCCGCCCGTACCGCGTATGAGGACTACCTCAACAGAATGGAACTCTAAGCCCGGGGAGCTGCGGCTCCCCGTTGCGCTTTTAAAAGGAGTAGGTCAGGACGGTTCTGAAAAAACCGTTGTCCCGGTACTGCCCCAAATTCCCTTTCAGGTCCCCGGCGAAGATGCCGCCTGAAAGTTCCAGGGTTATATCTCCCTTCGCCCAGATGAGGGCCGGCAGGATGTAGCAGTCCATGTCTTCTATCCCCCAGATTCCAGTGGCCCGCAGTTCCAGTTCATCCCGGAGGAATTTTTTGGAAAGCACCAGGGTAAGCCGGGTGGCGGTAAGATCGGCTCCCGCCTCAATATCCGCGAGGGGATCGGAGCCGGTTTTGCTGTTCAAAAGCCTGATGGTCTCGTTCACCTGGAGGTTTACGTTGATCCCCGCGAATATGTCCCGGTCGAACCCCAGGGACCAGGCCAGGGAGGGATTGTATACATGTCCGTCGGTCCCTTTAAGGTCCTCGGTGACGTTCGCCGCGAATTCCCCCCGCAGGTTAAAGCCGGCTATGACCCTGGCGTAATCGACGCCGATCTGGTGGTAGCGGGTGTAGGCGATATTAAACAGAGTCTTCGGATCAAGACCGGCTAACGCGGCGTTGATTGCATCCTCTTTTTCAGCGGCAGTCCCGCTCCCCGTCACGATACCCATAATTGTACCCGTCAAGGCCGTAACAGCCCGTTCATTCAACACAGCGGCGGGCCGGGGAAAGAAACCGCTGTAATACTGGACGCCTATATCCGACGAACCGGCGGTGGTGGTAAACCGCAGCCCTCCCTGGGCGTATTCCAGGGTGGAGGTATCGATGCTTACCGCGGACGGATCAATGGAGGGAAAGGAAACATTAGTTATCCCATAGCCCGGCAACAGCGCAAGCTGCGGGGCGAATTTGGCGTAAACCGCGTTTTGTAAATCCGCCACCTGGGCGGGGGTCCACCGGCCGCCCGGAGTTTGGGAAAAGCGGTCGCCTTGAAGCCAGGGAACAAAAACCCCTTCGATCCTGGTAAAAGCGCCTATGCCGTAGGAAAGACGGAGGAGGGGCCGGGCTATCTTAATGGCCTGAAGGTCCGTCATGTTAGAAAGGTCCGAATAATCCAGGGGGTTTATCACGTCCAGGGGGCCCATGCTGTCGGCTTTACCCCAGGTGAGTTTCCTCAGGCCGCCTTCCACGGTAAGACGCTTACCGAGAAAGGCGCGGACATAGGCTTCGTCCAGCGACAGTATCCGTGACGGGTCCTGAAAATCGGGACGCAGCTTCAATTTGATTACCCCGTCGGCAAGGGAACCTTCGGCGGAAAAATTGAGTTCTCCCGAAAAAACATCCCCCAGGCGTATATTGCGGAAAGCGTCGCCGGATTCAAATTCTTTTGCATAGAAGAAGAATTCCGCCTGGGCTTTACCGTTTATTGACATCCCGCCGGTCAGGGAACCTATGCCGCCGCCTCCCGAAGCCGCCTCCGGTTCTTCTTCGTCAAAGCCGAAACCGAAGCCGAAATCGTCCTGGGCATGGACGGACAACGCCGCCGCCAGCAGAATCGGAAAAATAAAGGCTGAAACTTTGGTTTTCACCGGACTCTCCCGCTTTCAAGATAGGCCGTGGTAAAGACGCCCTCAGGAATAGGATCATCGTATTTCATGATGTCCATATAAATGGAGGTGGATGTACCCGAACTCGTTGTGGTTATGGTGGTCACCGAGGGGGTAAGCCGTCCCTGCACGTCTTTAATATCTTTCATCTCCACAATTTTTACCGGAGAATTCGTGTTCTTGCGGTCATACAGTTCGATTTTATACCCCACTTTCGTGTCTTTATCGATCCACTGGACCATCCGGGAATATTGGTACGAACTGTTCTTGGGCCGGGATTCGATCACGTAGCAGGGCTTTCCGCCGTAGGTTTCTTCCCTGAGGACGGTGTGGGTGTCCAGATCGGCCTTGCGGCTCGCGGAAGAAATGTCGTCGTAGGAAAAATCGGTCCCCATGAAATTCCCCGAACCTTCGGAGGCGGCAATGCGCCGCACCTTTCCCAGGGAAGGCAGGAATATCCACCGGTCCTCCGGGCCCGAGGATTTTTCCATGGTGAGGAACCGGGTCCCCGCCACGCTTGCGGGACGCTGGAACACGATAACGGTCCGGTTCCCGTTGGGGCCGTCCTTGGAATACTGATCGATTACGCGCTCGCTTGTGGTCCCGTCTTTAGCGGTGATCACCATCCGCGACCGGCTCGATACGGTATCCGCAGAGATGCGGTCCCGGGAAGCGTGTATGATAGCCTCCGCGTCCTGTGCAAAGACCGCGGCGGTTCCGGCAATAATCACCGTAAGTAACATGATGATTTTTTTCATTTTAACACTCCTATATGCCTCTTGCTATGAATTTAGGCTTAATCAGATTAAGCAGTACCGGTATAACCGTCAGGCTCACCAGAGAGCTGGTTCCCATAGTCAGCGCGATAAGGAGTCCCAGATCGGCGAGCATATTAAACTGCGAGAAGAGGAGCACCGCGAAACCGGCGCCCACGGAAGCGGCGTTGATCAGGATTGCCTTTCCGGAAGTCGCGTAGACTCTGCGCAGAAAGTCTCCCTGTCCGCCGGAAGAACGGTATTCCCGCTTGTAAGCTTCCAGAAAGTGAATTGTGTAGTCTATCCCTATGCCGACAGAAACACTGGCGACCATGGCGGTTCCTATGTTCAGCTTGATGCCCGTAAAACCCATCACCGCGAAATTAATCAAAATGGAAATGGAAAGGGGCGCAATGCCGACCGCTCCCGCGATAAAAGAACGGTTGGAAACGGCGATAATGAGGAACACCAGGACAAGGGAAACGATCACGGATATAAGCTGGGATTGAACCACCAGGGCGTTAAGGGAGGCTTCCACCATGGCAACTCCGCCGACCGTCACCCGGACTCCCGGCGGGACATTCCGTTCGATATAGTTGTCTATTTCCCGGTACGCGGAATTACTGTCGTGCTGGCCGACCGTGCGGAGCTGCACCGTAGTTTTGACCGCCGTCGGTTCCAGAGGATCATTGGCGTAATTGCTGAGGTTGCCCGCAAGGAGCACCAGGTAATTCGACACAAGCTGCTGCAGTTCTTCCGGCGTGTTTTTCCCATACCGGGCGGGGTCCTCGGGAATTTCGTAATACGCGGCGCCTTCATAGTTGATCTGGCGCTTGATCTCTTTTACCAGGCTGTTGGCGTCCATACCCAGTTTCTTTCCCGCCGCCCGGTCAAAGAGGGCGGCCAGTTCCTCCCCGGTATACGCCTTTGCCCGGAAACCTTCCTCCCCGTGCGGTTCGGACGGAGCGGCATTTCCATCCGCGGCAGGAACGCCCCGGGCGGCGCCCTCCCCTACTCCGAAACCGAAGTCCGAATCGTCGCCGCCAAACCCGAAGCCGAAGCCGGAATCCGCCGAATCGTCGCCGCTAAACCCGAAGCCGAAGTCCGAATCCGCCGAATCGTCACCGTCAAACCCGAAACCCGGATCCCCGCCGTTTCCGGCGCTTCCCCCGGACGGTCTGAGCCCGTCGGGGCTTTCGTCAATGTTGAACACCTGGTTGACCCGTTTTATCAGACCGGTAAAGCCCATGGCCTTGCCCACTTCGGGAACCTTCTCCGAAAGATAGCTGTTCATCCCGTCCATGGCGCTCAGGGAATCCGGGTGCAGCAGGGTCTCCGCGTCATCGGCTTCAAACACCACGCTTACCACCTTGGAACCGCCGAACCGCTCACGGATAAACACGTCGGATTTGTAAATATCCGTATTCGGTTTAAAGTATTCCACCATGATATTGTCGATGATGACCTTGGAAAGGCCGTAAAGAGAAACCACCACCGCCGCCAGGATAACAAAGAGAATGAACCGCTTCTTCCGTACAACCTGTATAAAGAAATCGGCGATGGTAATACTGAGGGCATCAAACTCGGGGTTCCCGCCTTCGCCCTGAGCGGCGGAAGTCTTCCGGCTCCGCGGGGACAGGGGTTTGGGTCCCCGGATAAGAATAAGGGCCGGGATCAGGGTCACCGCCACCATAAACGAGACTATTACGCCGAAACTGGAAAAAATGCCGAATTCCCTGATGGGCATCACGGAAGTAAAACAGTTGGAAAAGAACCCTACGAACGTGGTCATGGCGGCGAGGAACACGGGTTTTCCGATTTTCCGCAGAAGCTCAAAGACCAGTTCCCGGTGTTCCGCCTCGCTCGGGGTCCGGTCTCCCATATCGGCGATGTAATGGGTGATTACGTGAATGCCGTAGGCGCTTCCCACCGCGACGAGGATCACCGGAAGTACCGTGGAGATGACGGAAAGTTTTACGCCGAAAAGGGGCATGGCGCCTATGGCCCAGATCGTGGCGACTATCACCGTAAGAAGGGGAAGGAGGACCGCGGTGAACCGGTGAAAAGAGAAGAAGAGTATGGCCAGCACCACTATTACTACCAGGGGGACCAGGAATACGAGATCCGCGTTGATAGCTTCGTTGATCGTAGCACTGACCACGGGCATTCCGGTCACGTATACTTCCGCTATCCCATCAAACATTTCCCGTGCCATGTCCCTGATATGCATAAAACTGTCGGATACTTTCCGGCTGCCCGCTTCCGCGGAACTTATGTTCAGGGGTATCAGAACCTGCGTGGCGCTGAAATCGTCGGAGATCAAGGCCCGCTCGTACATGTCCCAGGAAAGCACCCGCCGCCTGAATTCCGCAATCTCTTCGGCGGTTCCGGAAAAATCATTCCCCACCAGTTTTTCTACCATAACGGTATCCCCGTCGCCGGTTATGTAATCGGTAGTGACCAGGGAATTAATGTTCTCGACAATATCAATTTCTTCTATCCGGGACACATATTCCCTGAGCCGGTTGATAAATTCCGCGTCGAACACGGTTCCGTATTTGCGCTCAAGGCCGACAAGAATAAACAGGGAACTTCCGAAAGTGTCGTCAATACGCTGGGACACCAGAAGCGCTTCATCGTTTTCAGGGACGAACCTGAGGTTATTGTTGTCAATCTCCGCCCTTGGCAGTTGCAGGGCGAAAAAAACCGTTATTACCGCGATTACCGCAACAATAAGCCAGGGATGTTTAAAAAAAACCCGCATGTTGTTCCTCTACCATAAATTATGTTATCCATATACGACATTGTATACGGATCCCGCGCTGTCTATCCGGGAGACTGCGCCGTTCCCCGCACGCTTTCAAGCGTCAGGCGGGAACGATCTATTCCTTCCCGCGCGATTCCCCGCAGTATAATTTGAAAGACGCTCTGCATTTCATCAAAAAAAAGAGCGCCGACTTCCTGCGGCGTCTTTACGGATTTTACCGCGTTTTCCACGATCATGGAGAACAGCGATATGAGCGTATGGGTGATAAGCGTCGGATTCACGTCACGTTCAAAGACCCCCTCTTCAATCCCCGTTTTTATGATGTTCCGGATCATATCGAAAAGCTCAAAAGACGGGGCGGAAATGCCGCTTTCGTCCTCGTCAACGAAAATGAAGGGATAATTCGGGGTAAGCCATTGCTTCATGTTAAAAAGGATGATAACGTCGTCGGATTTTCCGAAAACATCCACATAACACTTCCAGAAGAGTTTCAACGAATCCAAGGCGGACATGTGCGGCTTATGCAGGGACCGGAAATGCTTGATAAACTGGAAACCCGCCTCAATGCATATTTCCTTGAACATAATATCCTTGCTGTGAAAATACAGGTACAGGGTAGCTTTGCTTAGTTCCGCCCGCTCCGCAATCTCCCCCATGCTGACCGCTTCCGCTCCCTGTTCCAGGATAAGAGCCTTCGCGCAACGTATGATCAGCGCTTTCCGTTCGGCCTTTTCCCGTTCTTTCCGTTCCGCAATCCCCATGCCTCTATTCTCCGACAGGCGGAAATAAAATAACCACCGGTTATTTTATATGCAATATCTTTTATTAACTCTAAATATATGAACAAACCTCCGCTTCGTCAAGAGAACATTATAGAGAATGTTATAGAAGATACGATTAATCCGCGTTTACCGTAACCTGCTCCGCCGGTAACCACAGGCGTGAAATTCTTCGGCCTTATTTCAGGGAAACCTTCCCCTACCCTTTCATGGAAGATAAATACAATTTGGTAATCTCCCGGCTTTGCCGGAACTTCACGGCATACCGCGTAATCGCATTGTCAAAACCGTTACCCCGCCGGAACGCGCCACCCCGCTCAGCCTATCGTAGTGCCTAAAAAGTCTTCCCCCGTAAGCAGCTTTTTCAGGTTATCCAGGTCGCGGCCCGCGGCGCAGATCACCGGAAGGCCGATCCGGGCGGCGTGACGGCTTGCCACGGGATCAAAGGGCACGTTTTTTCCCGGAACCCATTCATCCCCTACCAGGGCCCTAAAGTCCGCCCAGGAGATACGGTCTATGGGTTTGGCATCGGGGTCTTTCCGGGGATCGCCGGTATATACCCGCTCGATATTGGAAAGGTTGATCACCTTGTCCGCCTGGAACCGTTCGGCCAGGAGTACCGCGTCGTAGTCCGAGGAAAAACCCGGCTTCCAGCCCGCCGCCACCAGGACCCGGCCCACCAGAGGGCCTACGCGGGAAGGATCGGTCACCACATCCTGGGTACAGTAATCCCCCATCACGGCTTTGACGAGTTGGGCGTTAAGGCGGGTCGCCATCACCCCTATCCAGTCCGCCTGGTCGTCGGAACCGCCGCCGGAAACGTTACGGTACGCGGTTTGCCAGGTACGGGCAGGACCGCCGCCGCCGGTGACGAAGATAAAGCGCCGCCTCTCATCGGCTTCCAGCAATTCCCGGATAAGGGAAACAAATGCCGAAAGAAATTGTTCATCCACCTTATCGGGGGCGACAATGGACCCCCCCAGGGATATTACAGTGATCATATAGTTACCTCCCCGCGCCGTTTCATTGTACGTATACGCCGTTAATTATAATATCACTCCAGAGGGAAGAATAGGACTCAAGCCCGCCGGCCGCTTCTTCCCAAAAGGTTTGCAGGGCATAATCCCGGTCCCGCACCGAGGTTCGGCCCCGGGGATCCATCCGGGAAAGGGAAACCTGCCCGCGGGAAAAGGCGATACGCTGGCTGTCCAGGTTGCCGAAGTAATAGGCCTCGTGATCCTGCCTCAGGTTGAAGGAGGGAGGGGCGGCCCCCGCTCCCAGAGCCGGATCCGCAGGAATCCAGCCCGCGCCGTCTATCCAAAATTCCGCCCAAAAATGGCGGAAAGCGCCCGGCGCCCTGTCCACCAGAACCCCCGCTACAGGCTGGGCGGGAATGTCTCCGGCCCGGGCAAGAGCGCAGAACAGGAGGGCCGCCGCGTAGGGGTCCGCCTGTTTTTGCAGCAGGGCGTCACGGGCGTCCACGTCCGGGTTGTCCCATTGGATGTTCCCGTTTTGAAGAAGCCAGTCGTATATACGCCGGGCCTTGAGGTAGGGGTTCTGTTCCCTGCCGGTTATGGCCTGGCTTTGACGCTTTATTTCCGAATCGTCCGAAGGGATGAGGGCCGAGGAAGCGGTGTAAGCCGCAACCGTGGCCGGCGGGGAATTCTGACGGGATACCCGTATCTGGGACGGGTTAATGGCGGTCTCCACGGCATAGACTTCCACCGAATAGGAAAGGGCTATACCGGCGCCGGACCCGGCCCTGAGGTCCCGAAGCTGGTAAAGGGAAACCCCCCGGTAGTTTTCGATATAGGGTTCGGCGCTTCGGGAAAGGATTTCCGGATTGCGCTGGGAAGCCGAAGTAACCGGCCGGGGGACCCAAAGGTAGAGGATATTGGAAGACGACGCTTCCCGGACCCGGATATCCACCGAATAAGAGAGCGCATAGATGCGCTTATCCCTGTACACCTTGGTTCCCGGTTTTCCCGTCACCTCGAAAAATCCGGGACGGCTTGCGCCCCTGGGCGTCCTGACCTCCAGGCTTCCGCTGATAGCCCCGTCCGGGACGCGGACCCGGATTTCCCGCTCGCTCCAGAAATCGTACCCAAACTCGCTTTCGGAAACCTCCACCCAGGACGGGCCGCCCGTTCCGGCGGGAGCGGACGCGGACGCTTCGGCGCCCCAGGCGAAGTACACGCCGCTGCCTTCCCGCGATGTGCCGAAGTTGTTCCCCGTGATGGACACCATCTGGCCTATGGCCCCGGAAGAGGGGTTTACCTCGAGGATACGGGGGCCTATTCCCGCCTGGTCCTGTGAAACCGGCTCGGGAATGGCCGCGCGGTTGGAAAACAGGGCGGGATTGCTCTTTTTATTCCCCCGGTGGACGTATACCAGGCCCGATTCCCCGAATTCGGGAACCAGGAAAACAATGCGGCCGTCCCCCCACTCTATGTACGATGACGAAGTAGGGGCGATTCCCGCGATGGTGACATAGGACTCATCCTGTTCTTCCCCGAAATTCTCCCCCCGGATGGTCAGAACTTCCCCCATCATCCCAATCCTGGGCGAGATTTCGGATATCCGGGGGCCTTCCTGTTCGCAGCCGGGATACAACACCAGCGCCGGTATGAGGATCAGGAAGAAGAAGAAAGGATTATTCATTGAGAACCGGCGGCCCCTCGGACCGGGGAACATTGTTCTCCTGAACCGGACGGGCCTGGGGAGCCGGAACCTGGACTTCGGAAACCGGAACTTGAGGCGGGGGGGATTCTGCGGCCGGAACCTGCGGGGGCTGAATTTGAACCCCCGGATCTTCGGTATACGGGTGTATTTCCACCAGGATCTCGATACGGGGTTCGTTGAGATTTTTCCCCGAACCCAGAGGAAAGAAGTAGATCTGTTCGCCGTATTCCAGGGGAATCGTTTCCATGGTGGTTTGATAGCGTATGCCCTGATTGGGAACGTCTATCCATATTTGACCCTGGGCCACCAGGATGTTTCGGCCGTTCCTCTGCCGGTAAGGGGTAAACTGCACCGCCACCACGATGTTATTCCCCACAAGCTTCATGCCCACAGGCCGGCCGGGAATCGTCACCTTGGAATTGACGGAATTCCATACCTCTTCCTGGTTCTGCTCCACCACCCTGGCTACAATAGCCATCTTTACCGCCTGTTCCTTGAGGGCGGGAACCAGTTCTTCCAGGGATAATTCCTGGGCAATCACGGCGCCGGCGGCGGCCACAAGCAAGACGCCCAGTACGCTCATCCGGCGAGCCGGGAGATACCGCGTCATTGGTTTCCGGTTCTCCTGGAATAATCCGCAGCCCTGATGATGGCCGGTTCCCCGGAGCTCATAAAATGCTTGGTTTCCGGAAGGCGTATGATCATGAAATCGGTCCCGGAGTTGTCCTGGCCCAGATACCGCAATACGTCGTCCATATCGGAAACCGGCACGATGCCCGGCGCGTCAATGTCCAGCCCGGCCGAAATGGCCATTTCCGGAATCCTGTCCGGAACCGAGGGGCGGTTTACCAGGACAAAAACGAAGGCGAACACGAAAACCGCTGCGGCAGCAGCCACCGCGGGCAGCGGGATGGTCACCGAGCGGGCCCACACCTTCCTAGCGGAGGGGAACTCCCGGCGTACCGGCGTACCGCCTGCACGGACCCGGCCGGCCACGGCGTCCCACACCCGTTTTCCCGCTTCTTCCGGGGAAAAACCCGTCCTGTACACCGG
>JAIRSL010000140.1 GCA_031255475.1 Treponema sp. | reverse complement strand
GGAGTAAAAAAAGTACTCACCGCGGCGGCCCTGACCTATGTGGCTTCGGCGCTGACGGCGATTATGAACCTGGTAAGGCTGGTTTTGATTTCGCGGAAGAACAAAGAATAGCCTTGTTTAGTCAAACAGGGCTGCCCGGAAAGCGAGCCTCGTATTTTCCCCCGACAGACGTGATACTTCCCCCTGGGTAAAGGTGTAAGCGGCGATACCCTGCAAACCCTGCGGCCAGGGCAGGCGTATCCGATTCCCCGGCGGGGTTTATCGCCACGGGCTTCTCCCGCACGAAGAGGCCGGGTGTGGCGGCCCCCCTTCCGTCTTTTGCCGTCCGGCGTGTTGACAGCCCCCGCCGGTCCATAGTATCTTGAGAGAAGTCATTGTTATATTAAGGAGATTGAAGTATGGCTCAGGCCAGTAAAAACTCACGGACAACCAGCGCGACTCAGAAATTCTTTTGTTCCTGCGGGGGAGAGATTAAAATGAAGACTGTTTTTGAACAGGGAAAGGTCAAAAACCTCGCGGAATGTGAAAAATGCAAGAGAACCGAGCGCCGTCCTTCGGATTTTAAGTAAAACAGTCCGGAAAAACCATAAACGGGGTTCAATCCGGGGGCCGGAATACTCCGGCGTGGGTATATCCGCAAAAGCGGAGGGTTATTTCCTCTATATTATCGTTCCGGTGATGTGCCGGAATGTTGATTTGATATACACGGATAGTTTGATTTTATTATTTCATTACTGGGGGTTTTCCTTTGGCAGGTAAAAGCAGTTCCGCAGAAAAGCGTCATCGGCAAAGTGAGGAGCGCAGGCTCCGGAATAAGGCGGTTAAAAGCGCCGTCAGAACCAGCGCGAAAAAATTCGTTGCCCTGACGCGGCAAAAAGACATTACGGCCTCCGAGGCGGCGCTTGAGGCGGCGCTTAGAGATATGATTAAAAAGCTTGATACCGCCGCCGGAAAGGGGATTATCAAAAAAAACGCCGCGGCCCGTAAGAAGTCAAGAATGCAGCGTCTTTTTAATTCTCTTAAAGCGGCGCAATAGGAATAGTGTTTTAAGCTGTTCCGGCGGTTATTACCGGTCTTTTTGATAGAGAGCAAAATGGCGGCAAAGAAACTTACCAAGGCTGATATTGTGGACTCTGTGTATCAAAAGACCGGGATGAACCGTAAAGAAGTGCGGACTATTATCGATCTTTTTCTGGACGAGGTCAAAGATACCCTTGTTAAAGGTATGTGCCTGGAATTACGAGGTTTCGGCACGTTTGAAGTGCGTATCCGTAAAGGCCGCCAGAAAGCCCGGAATCCCAAGACCGGAAAATTCGTTTCCGTGAATTCCCACGGTATTGCCGCGTTCAGGCCCGGCAGGGAACTGAAGCAGGATGTATGGAATGCCGGTGAAGCCGGCGTTTCCGGTCCAGGCCCGGATCCCGGGCCCGAATCCGATGCGGACGGCGGCGCCGAACTATGAGGTTTACCGGACGCGGGAGGTGGTTCAGGGGCTTTCTGATCCATTTGGCCGTGATTTTGTCCGCATCCCTGTTGTTTGCCCTCTCTTTCCCCAATTTACTTGTTGAAAAGGGTATTCCCCTCCTTGCCTGGATAGCCTATGTTCCCGTTTTTTGGGTAATTTACCGGGCAAAACCCGGCGCCTGCGTGTTTTGGGGCGCTTTGTACGGATATACGGCCTACGGGCTCTTTAACTACTGGCTCAGCGTCTTCCATCCCCTGGCCGGCCTCATCGTGGGGACCATCTACCTCGTCTATTTTGCCGTCCTCTTTCCCTTCCTCAAGCTGGCCCTCATCCTTTTTCCCCGGCGGGGTTATCTGGTTCAATGGGTCATCTGGATTGCCTACGAATACCTCAGAACCCTGGGTTTTCTGGGGTATTCCTACGGCATCACGGGATACTCCCAGTGGACGGTACTGCCGGTACTTCAGATCGCCGCCGTGTTCGGGGTATGGGGGGTTTCCGCTCTGGTGGTCTTCCCTTCGGTCTTTTTGGCCGGCGCTTTGAACGAACCGGGACCCTCCGGCGGACGGGCCGTATTCATCCGGGACTTTTTCAGGCGGGAACGTATACCCGCTGTCATCTGGCTTGCCGCCCTTGCGGGAACCCTGGTTTACGGGTTTGTTTCCCCGGTAGATTATTCCCGGGCGGATATGGCTAATATAGCCCTGATTCAGCATAACACCGACCCCTGGCGTGGGGACATGGCCCAATACCGGATGAATTACCGTATCCTGAAGCGCCTGTCCCTGGAAGCCCTGGCGGAGGATCCCAAGCCCGATCTGGTGGTCTGGTCCGAGACCGCCTTTGTTCCCCGCATTTACTGGCATACCACCTACCGGACCGATCCCGAATCCTACGTCCTGGTCCGGGAACTGCTGGATTTTCTCAAAGAACAGGAAGTCCCCTTTGTCCTGGGGAATGACGACGCCAGAAGACGGGTGTCGCCGGACGGCCTTGTGGAGCAGATCGATTACAACGCCGCCATCCTCTATGACCGGGGGGTGGAAATGGGGATATACCGGAAAATGCACCTGGTTCCGTTCACCGAAGGGTTCCCCTACGACAAGCAGTTCCCCTGGATTTACCAGGCTTTACGGAACGCGGACACCCATTTCTGGGAAAAAGGGGAAGAGGCCACGGTCTTTGAGGTTACGGGCTTTAAATTTTCGACCCCCATCTGTTTTGAGGATACCTTCGGTTATCTTTCCCGGGAATTCGTGCGGAACGGGGCGGATATTATCGTGAACCTCACCAATGACGCCTGGTCCCGGAGCCTTCCCGCCCAAAACCAGCATCTCTCCATGGCGGTATTCCGGGCGGTGGAAAACCGCCGCTCCATGGTCCGTTCTACCGCATCGGGCCAGACCTGCGGCATAGACCCCAACGGGAAGATCCTGGCCATGGCGCCGCCTTTTGCCGAGGCATGGCTTACCGTGGAAGTTCCTATTGTCGCCGGGACCTCCCTCTACACCCGGTACGGCGATATGTGGGCCCGATTGTTTCTGCTGGCGGTAATTATCATATTGCCGGTTGGCGTGGGACGGAGTATACTAGTAAAAATTCTAAAAAGAAAACGAGGAAAGCGGCTATGAATTCCCGGAAGAAAATACTCATTGTTGATGATGAACAGATAAATCTTGATTTTTTTGATGTAATCCTTTCCAAATTGGGGTTTGTTGTAGAAAAGGCGATGGACGGGGTGGACGGCCTGGAAAAGGTCAAGCGCTTTTTCCCGGACCTCATCATTCTGGACAATATCATGCCTAAGATGTCCGGCTGGGAACTGACGAAAATTCTGAAAGACAGCCCCGAATTCCGGGAAATTCCCATCATCATGCTTTCGGCCCTGGATGACGTTAAGGACAAGGTTGAAGGTTTTGAACTGGGAGTGGACGATTACATCACGAAACCCTTCAATTTTTCCGAAGTTCTGGCCCGGATCCGGGCGGTATTGAGGAACCGGGAGCTTTTCCGGCAGATCAAGGTACGGGAATCCCGGCTGACCCTGGCGGAAGAGTTGGGGATCGATATGAAAAGCAACCTGGTGAGTTTCGTTCAAAACCTTGACGAGTTGGACGCCGTTATCAATCAGGTTTCTCATACCGGCGGGGAAATCGACGGGGACGCCCTGCCCCGGCTTCTGGAAGCCATCAGGGAAAAAACCGACCTGGTCAGGAAGTCCGTTGCGGGGCTGGATACCCGGATTGAACGGACCATCGCCGAATGGGAAAATTTAAAACAGCATGAGATAGACCTGGAGGCGCTGGAGTTGCAGATACGCAAATCATCGCATCAGGAAAAGACGGAAGAGTGAGCAAATCGCATTAGAATGGCAGGACGATAATGACAAAGCACGAAGGAAGACGGAAAGATAGTGAAGCAACCGTGTTTTTCGGAAGCGGGACCAGTTTTAACGGGCTTCTCCGTTTTAAGGAAACTCTTTGTATTCAGGGGAAATTTACGGGAACCATAGAAGCCGCCGGGGCGCTCATCGTTGACCGCGGGGCGGTGGTAGAGGCGGACCACATTTCGGTGACTTCCCTCACGGTGTACGGCACCGTGATAGGCGCCGTACACGCCCTGGACAAGATAGACATGATGAGCGGCGCCGAGGTCAGAGGAGACATGACCGCCCTCCGCCTCCGTATTGCCGACGGCGTCCTCTTTGAGGGGGAATGCCGCATGACCAGCGCGGAAAAAGAAGTGGAGATATTCTCCCGGCCTACGGAAGAAATTAAGGCCGAATTGCAGCGGATTAACGGCTGATCCGGGCCGGTATGACTGATCCCGCGGATATTATCCGCCGCGCGGAAACGGCGGGATTGAAAATCGTGACGGCCGAATCCTGTACCGCGGGTTTAGCGGCGGATCTCCTGGCTTCCGTACCGGGGGCTTCCCGCGTGTTCTGGGGGAGCTTTGTCTGTTATACGCCTGATGCCAAGACGCGGATGCTGGGTATAGAGAAAGCCCTGCTGGAGAAATACGGCCTTGTGAGCCGGGAAACCGCCGCGGCCATGGCCGGAAGCGCCCTGAAACTGAGCGGCGCGGATATGGCGGTCTCCGTGACGGGCCTGGCCGGTCCGGAGGGCGACGGTTCCGGCGTTCCGGTGGGAACGGTCTGGATAGGCGCCGCCTGCCGCGGCGGGAAACCTGAGGCAAGTGCGTACCGTTACGCCGGCTCCCGGCAGGAGGTGCGCCGCGCCGCCGCCCGGGAAGCCCTGGAAGTCCTGCGGAGGTTGTTGGACGCATGTTGGAACGATAAACGCGGCGGGAGAACCGCATTAGGGGGCGCCGTAGAATTACCGGGCATACCAAGTTGAATCGCCGTGAGGGATAAAATCCCAAGGGATAAAATCCCACTTGACACGGAGTTTTTTAACGATTAAGCTAACGGTATAGATACGATGTTAAGGGCGGCGACGGTGTATTTTTGATTCGCCGGCAGGGTTCATACCTTTTGTATGTTTCCGTATGTAAGCGGCAGGGCATTTGGCCGCACGGAAGATGTGTTGATTTTTCAAATGTTAAAAAAAATACCTGACAGGAAATGAGTACGTTTGAAAATAGGTGAGATTTTATATCCTATTCTTTCTCGATATACGGTATTCAGGATGCGGAGTTAGTTCATGGCATTTGTGAGGAAGAGCCGGATTTCAAAAACAACTGAACGTGAAGAATCTATCGGTTTGACCGAGATTAATTTGGCAGGGGGCTCTGTCCCCCGGGGAGAAGAAACAGGTATGGCGCCTTTTGCGGAAGCAGGAGAAATCGTTTCACCGGGAGAAATCGCCCGGGATTCCAACGGAAATGAAGAAGAGAACGCCGAACGGCCGAATGGAAAACTGGTGGTGCGTGCCCGGGCGAGACGGCCCGCTGCCGTTACGCCCGGAGGGCCGGGCCCGGAAAATGGTTCCGCCGGCAGTACGGCTGGTGAAGGTTCTTATGGGGGCAATTCCTTTAATACCGATCCGGCCCGCCGGGGTCCCGGCAGACCCAGGATTCACCGGAATTACGAGCGGGGCGTCCAGGGGGGGCTCCCCGTTTCCCCGCCCCCCGCGAACGGCGGCGCTTATGCCAACGGCGCTCAGGCGTCCGGTATCCAGACGCCGTATGCGGGGCCTGGCGGTGAAATTTCCGCGCTTCAGATCCCCCTGCCCTCCATTCCGAAAAACCTGCCTTCCATGCCCGATATTTACGGCAAACCCGAACCCCGGCTGGATCAGGACAACGGCAAGCCCCGGCTCTCCATCAACGAACTTATCAGGCTCAACATGATGGATCTGCGGGAACTGGCTGCGGGTTACGGCATCTCCCACGAAGACATGGTTTCCCTGAAAAAACAGGAGATCGTCTTTTCGATTCTGAAAGCCCACACGGAACGCGGGGGTATCATCTACGCCTATGGTTCCCTGGAAATTCTTCCCGATGGTTACGGGTTCCTCAGAAGCCCCCAGAATTCCTACCTTCCCGGACCGGACGACATCTACATTAGTCCCAGCCAGATCAGGCTTTTCGCCCTGAAAACGGGAGATACGGTCTACGGCCAGATCCGCAGCCCCAAGGAGCAGGAGCGCTTCTTCGCCATGCTCCGGGTGGAGACGGTGAATTACGATGATCCCACGGTGGCCCAGAACCGCATTCCCTTCGACAACCTGACACCCCTTTACCCGGCCCGGAAACTGGACCTGGAGACCGTCACCGAGGGGATAAGCGAACGTATCATCAACCTCTTTTGTCCCATAGG
>JAIRSL010000111.1 GCA_031255475.1 Treponema sp. | reverse complement strand
GTGGGACAGGCCGCCTTGCAGGGGGGACGTTCCGGGCCGCAAGCCCCGCAAAAGGGGAAGGTTTCATCCGCAGCGCCTTCCCCCGCGGTAAGGGGGCCGTCCGTTTCCAGGGCCACGGGCAGGGTCATGGCGGCGATAATAACCAGAGACCCGGCTTCCGGGGTAATGATAAGGCTGTTCCGTCCCAATACGCCCAGGCCGCACCTGCGGGCCGGTGGCTTTTCCGGCGCGGGCGAATTACAGAAAATACGGTAATCGGAGCGGGTCCCGCCGTACCGGGCGCGGAATTCCGCCGCCAGAACCTGTAAACGCCGGACCGCTTCCCGGTAGTAGTTCCTCCGGGCAAAGGGGGCTATAGCGCCGCTTCCCGGCGGTACGGCCCCGGAAAACGGCGTTTCCCCTTCCGGGGGCCGGTTCCCGTAGGGCAAAGCCGCCATCAGGAGGGAAGGCGCTCCCCGGAGGCGGTTGTCCGGGGAGGGATCGCGGCCCGGCTCCGGCGGCTCCCGGATCAGGGAATCAGGCTCGAAGGGGGCCAGAATCCGGACACGGACAAACCCCGCGCCCAGGGCGGCGGCGCGAATTTCTTCTTTCAGTTCTGTTGATTCCATTTGTATGATCCCATGATACCCGAATTTTTGCCGCTTTTATAGGGAACCATATAGCGGTTTTCTACACGTTTATCCTGAAGTATGATAAAATGCCAATGACGAGAGGAGAGGCTGTTATAAAATTTCAGTTTTGGAACAGTATCTTTTAAAAAACGGGTTTTGAATAATTTGTGTGCATTGAAACCGCGTGTTTTTATTAATGATGAAACTATCACCGGCATGACGGAAAACGGCGGCCTTCCCTTCCTGTCCGGGTTCCTGGTCCACGCCTATGCGGACCTCCGGCGGGACCGGCTTTACCTTACCGGCCGCCTGGCAGACGGCCGGTCCTTCGCCGCCATGGAATCCCGGTGGCGGCCTTCCTTCCATATTCCCCATGAGGCCCTTCCCCAATGCGCCGTCCTTCTTGCGGGTCTGGCCTATACGGTTGAGCCTCCATGCCTGGAGCCTTTCTCCGGGAGGGGTTCCCTGATCCGCCTCCGGTTTTCCCGGTACAGGGACCGGTCCGCCGCTCTGGAGGCCCTGGAGGCCGCCGGCATCCCCAGCCCGGACGGGGGCCTGAAGCCGCCGGAAGCGTTTCTTACCGGACAGGAAATCCGGGGGCCCCTGGAAATC
The DNA here is from genome assembly GCA_031255475.1 of Treponema sp. Taxonomy (GTDB): domain Bacteria; phylum Spirochaetota; class Spirochaetia; order Treponematales; family Breznakiellaceae; genus JAIRLK01. The sequence continues at coordinate 10,252 of JAIRSL010000111.1, read as the reverse complement.
CGGGGTTCTTCCCGGCCGGGGCGTTTCGTGGACTTGGTATTCCCTGATCCTGAGATACGGCCCCCCCAACCTTCCGGACCGCCGGCGGGTCCCGTCCCCCTTCGCGTAGCGTCCATCGACATCGAAACCGACACACGCTCAGGGGCTGTCCGGGCCGTGGGCGTGGTCTACACCGATGCGGTCATGCTGGCCGGAAACCGGGGAAGTCCCGGCATCGGCGGCCCGGAAGGTATGTACGACCCTCCGGCGGACCGTTCCTGTGTGCGGGTGGTCCTCCCCGGAAAGGGGAACCTGCCGTCATCCGAGCGGGTCGTCTTCCATCCCGACGAGCGGTCTATGCTGACGGCCTTTTTCGAAGACATCCGGGCCGGCGATCCCGACGTGCTCACCGGCTGGAATTTCCTGGATTTCGATTTTCCTGTTTTGGCAAAGCGGTGCGGGAGCCTGGGGATACCCTTTGCCCTGGGGCGGTCCGGAGACGAGGCGAAGTTCTTTGCCGGAAGCGGCGGTTCCCCGGCGGCGTCACGGGACGATTCGGGCGCGTTCTACCCCAGGCGGTCGGCGGCGGCCCTGGTTCCGGGACGGCAGGTGATCGACGCCCTGCGTATCGTTCGTTCCGGCCCCCGGAGCGGGGATACGGGGGGGGCTTCCGATTTCAGCCTGGAAGCGGTTTCCCGGCGGGTATTGGGTGAAGGGAAACTGGTGCGTTCCGCCGGAACGGACAAGATTGCGGAACTGGACCGCCTTTACGCGGAAGATCCGGCGGCCTTTGGGCGTTACTGCTACCGGGACGCGGAACTTGTGCCGCGCATACTGCAAAAGACCGGCCTTTTCCGGCTGACTATGGAGCGGGCCGCCCTGACTGGGGTTTCCCTGGATAAAGCCTGGACCAGCGTGGTCAGCTTCGAGCGCGTCTACGGTATGGAACTCCGGGAGAAAGGAATAGCCCCCGACCTTTGCCAGGACCGGGATGTTTCCGGCGCGGCCGGAGGGACCGTGCTGGACCCTCTGCCGGGATTTTTCCACAACGTAGCGGTCTTCGATTTTCGCAGCCTGTACCCCACCGTCATCCGTACCTTCAACGTGGATCCCCTCTCCCATGCGCGTGTTCCCCCGGATTCCCCGGCGGAAGTTATTACCGCCCCCAATGGAGCGGTTTTTTCCCGGACGCCGGGGGTCCTGCCCGCCCTGATCGCCGGATACTTCGCCGCCCGGCGGAAAGCCCTGGACGCCGGGGACGATACCGCCGCCCATGTGTACAAGATCCTGATGAACAGCTTTTACGGCGTTCTGGGAACCGGGGCTTGCCGGTACGCCCGTACCGAATTGGCCGGGGCCATCACCTCCTTTGCCCGAAAGTGGCTCCTCGCTTCACGGGACTGGTTCACCGGCCGGGGCTGCCGGGTACTCTACGGGGACACGGATTCCCTGTTTGTGGAGACCGGCCTGCCGGACAGCGCGGGGTATGACGGTTTCGCCTCCCTCTGCGGAAACTGGGCCGGAGAACTGAACCGCTTCCTTTCGGAACGGATTTTGGAAGAATACCGGGTTGAATCCTTTCTGGAGATGCGGTTCGAGAAAGCCTACCGCCGCTTCCTGATACCGCCCCTGCGGGCCCTGCACGATACGGGGGAGTCCGCCCGGGGCCGGGCCAAAGGCTATGGGGGCTTCCTCCTGAAAGAGGACGGGACCGCCGAAGTAGAGGTAAAGGGCATGGAGGCGGTACGGAGCGACGTTACGCCCCTGGCCCGGCGGGTTCAACTGGAACTGTTGGGCCTGGTGTTTTCCGGCGCCGGAGAGGAAGCCTTGCGGCAGAAGGTTTCCATTATATTGAAGGAACTCCGTTCGGGGAAGCTGGATGAGGAACTGGTCTACCGGAAACGGCTTTCCCGGCCGCCGGAAACTTACACCTCGTCCACGCCTCCCCAGGTAAAGGCCGCCCGCGCGCTGGGCTGGAAAGGCCGCCGGGGAACCGTGGAATTCGTCTGGACGGTGAACGGCCCGGAACCGGCGTCCCTGCCGCACGCCCGGTTCGACTACGATCATTACACCGACTCTCAGGTATTGCCCGTAGTCCGGTCCATAGCCGCCGCGCTGGGCTGGCACAGGGAATTCTTCCCCCAGAAGGGCCGGAACCGGGAGGACCTGGAAAACGGGCAGATGGAATTCGAATTTTGATCGGCCGTCCCGGGGTTTGAGCCGCCCACCCGCAATCGATCATCCACCCGCTCTTTCCGCCGTGGCCGCGTAGTCAAAGCGCCGCAATGTACGGGCATTTGTTGTTTACCCCGCAAGAGCCGCACAAGGGTTTGCGGGCGTGGCAGCAGAACCGTCCATGGCGATTGAGGACATGGCTTACGGCGGTCCACTGTTCCTTAGGCGCAATAGCCGCTATGTCCCGCTCTATGAGCCGGGGCTGGTCCGTTGCGGTAAACCCCATGCGGCGGGTGACCCGGGAAAAATGGGTGTCCACGATGATGGCGGGAACGGCGAAGAACGTGGAGAGCATCACCCCGGCGGTTTTCCGGCCCACGCCCGGAAGCGCCGTAAGCTCTTCCATGGTTTGCGGGATCCCGCCCCCATGGTGGTCCAGAAGCCGCCGGGAAAGCGCCGTGATGTTGCGGGCCTTAGTCCTGAAAAAGCCGGTGGATCGGATCAGGGTTTCAATCTCGGCGGGAGGCGCTTCCGCAAGGGCCGCCGGGCCGGGGAAACGGGCAAAGAGGGCGGGGGTGACAAGGTTCACCGCCGCGTCCGTACACTGGGCGGCCAGTACCGTGGCGATGAGAAGCTGAAACGGGTTTTCATAATTCAGAAGGGGCCTGCGATCCGGGTAGAGGGGGTCAAGAACGGCCATGATTTCGGCAAGCCGTGTTTGTCTTGCCTCCGGGGATTCGGGAACCGCCATACCCTTACCCGATATACCCCTTGACCATGAGCAGTTCCGCATTCAGGATGCCGCCGCCCGCCGCTCCCCGGACCGTGTTGTGGGAAAGGCCCACGAACCGCAGATCGAAGACGTTACAGGGCCGTATCCGGCCGATGCTTACCGCCATGGCCTTGTCCGCGTCCCGATCCTTCCGGGGCTGGGGCCTATCCGCCTCTTCCCTGACGATGATGGGATGCTTGGGCGCCGTGGGCAGGTCCAGTTCCTGGGGCAGGGCGGTAAAAGAGGTCCAAATCCGCTTTACCTCGTCAATGGACGGCTTTTTCGCGCCGAATTCAAGGCTGACGCAGGCGGTGTGGCCGTCCGTTACCGGGACCCGGTTACAGAAGGCGCTGATCTGGGGGAAAAAAGCGTTCTCTATGGCCTTTCCGTTAACCGCGCCCAGTATCTTGAGGGGTTCCTGTTCGGACTTTTCTTCCTCGCCGCTTATGTAGGGCACGATGTTGTCGATGATGTCCAGGCTGGGTACGCCGGGATAACCCGCCCCGGAGACCGCTTGCAGCGTGGTTACCATGAGCCGGGGTATCTCGTATCCCGCCGCAAGGAGGGCATGGACAGGCGTCATGTAGCTCTGAATCGAACAGTTGGGCTTTACCGCGATAAAGCCCGTGTCCCAGCCCCGGTTTTTCCGCTGTACGGGGATGATGTCCGCGTGGTCCGGGTTCACCTCGGCGATAAGCATGGGAACATCGGGAGTCCGGCGGTGGGCGGAGGCGTTGGACACCACCGGAATACCGGCGGCGGCGTAGGCTTCTTCCAGGACGCGGATCTCCTCTTTCCCCATTTCCAGGGCGGAAAAAACAAACGCGCAGTTTCCGGCTTTCGCGGCGGCCCGGGCCGGGGCAAGATCGTTGGCGTCTTCCACCACCAGGTCCCGGACGGAAGGCCGGCAGTCCCGCGCGGGCTGCCAGCGCCCGGCAACCGCCTGGGCGTATTTTTTCCCGGCGCTCCGGGGAGAGGCCGCCACGTAGCGGACCTCAAACCAGGGATGATCCGCAAGCAGGGCAATGTACTGCTGGCCCACCATGCCCGTCGCTCCTAAAACGCCTACCGGTATCTTTGTCATAACATTCCCCCTCATTCTCCTTCGTTTCCCGCTTCCTTTTTATACCAACGGCATACGCCGAATACCGCCCCGTGCGCGGATCCTCAGCCCGTTAACGGGATACCCAGTTCCGTTACAACTTTCCGCAGAAAGGCCTCGCTGTTCCCGGACAGGGGGCCCAGGGGCAGCCGCGCGGGTCCGGCGGGAAGGCCCGCCCAGGTCATGGCCGTCTTGATGGGAACCGGGTTGGTTTCGACAAAGGCGGCTTTAAAAAAGGGCAAAAGCTCATAGTGGAGCCTCCGGCCTTCCTCAAAATCACCGGCAAGACAGGCGCGGGCCAGGGCCGCCACCTTGCCGGGAATCAGGTTGGACACCACCGAGATGATCCCGTCTCCCCCCAGGGCGATCAACGGCAGGGTCAGGGCATCGTCCCCGGACAGGACCGTGAAGTCCCGGCCCCCGGCGCGCATCCGGTCCCGGTCCGTGATGATGTCCATCATCTGGCTGATGTCGCCGCTTGATTCCTTTACCCCCACGATGCCGGGGATGCGGGAGAGCCGCTCGATCATCGGGGCGGGGATGTTCCTCCCTGTCCGGGACGCGATGTTGTATATCACCACCGGGATGCCAATCGCCGCCGCCGCCTCAAAATGGCGGATAAGACCCGCGTCATTGGGTTTGTTGTAATAGGGGGTTACGACCAGGGCGGCATCGGCCCCCAGGTCTTTGGCCCGTTTCGTATATCCCATCATGGATTTCGTGGAATTGGAGCCGGTCCCGACAATAATGGGGACCCGGCCCCGGACTTCTTCCACGGCGATTTTTATGAGCCGCTCTTCCTCATCGTCCTCCAGGGTGGGGGTTTCGCCGGTGGTTCCCAGGGGGACAAGGCCGTCTATGCCGCCTTGGATCTGGAAATCAATAAGCCGCCTGAATCCTTCGTAATCTACATCCCCGTTTTCCTTCATCGGGGTAACAATTGCCGTAAAAGCGCCCCTAAACCGGGCCATACTAAACTCCTTACATCATTTATTGTGAATTCCGGTAGAATGTTCCCGAACCGGGAAGACTCAACCGGGTAAAATATCCGCTAAAACATCGTCCATGGTAAAGACGCCTTGCCGGGGCTCCCCGGCGCTGCCGGAACCGGAGCACCGCGCCAGCCATTCCGCCGCCCTGAGCGCCCCGGCCGCGAAGCCTTCCCGGTTCCGCGCCGTATGGGTAATCTCGATGGTATCCGCCGGGGAATCGAAGATCAGGGTATGAACGCCCGGCAGGGACCCCGTCCGCAGGCTGGGGTAGTGGAGTTCCTCCGCTTTCGGGGGCCGGTCCAGGGTGTCCCATACCGCCGCGGTCTTGCGGCTCATGCCGGCCAATACGCCCTCCACCAGGGTCCTGGCGGTTCCCGAAGGGCTGTCCGCCTTTTTGTTGTGGTGGGCTTCCCAGCCGCCCACGTCGTATTCCGGAAAGGGGTCCGCCAGCCGGGCGGCATACGCGGCGATCCGGTAAAACAGGTTTACCCCCAGTGAAAAATTGGACGCCCACAGGAGGGAAGACCCGGCGGTCTCCACCGCCGCGCGAATCTCCTCCAGCCGGGCCAGCCAGCCCGTGGTGCCCACCACGGCGGGAATACGCCGTTCTATCAGGGCAAACATGTTGCCCGGCGCCGTATCGGGCCGCGTAAACTCAATGGCCGCGTCCGCCGCATCCAAGCCGGCGGCCTCGCCCGCGGTCCGGTAAACCGGCGCACCCGAAAGGCCCCCGGCTCCCGCCGGAACAAAGGGGTCCACAATGGCGGCCACCCGGTGCCCCCTTTCCAGGACTTCTCGCTCTATCAGCTTCCCCATCTTCCCGTATCCGATAATGGCAATGTTCATTTTTCACCCCCGCCGTCTTCTTCCGGTTCCTCAAAGTAGTTCTTGTGCAGCCCCTTAACCACTTCGCCCGCCTGGATGTCGTCCACGATAAAGCTGATGTTCACCTTGCTGGCCCCCTGGGAAACCATCTGGACCGGTATCCCCAGGCGCGAACAGACCCCAAAGGCCCGCTGAAGAATCTCCGAAGACCGGTGTACATCGCCGATTATGGTAACAATGGCCTTGCCGGTTTTGATCTCCACGCCGGCTATCTTGCTCAGATCCCGCTGTAGTCCCGCCAGATCGTGAACCGCGTCCAATGTCAGGGAAACTGAAACCTCGCTGGTTGCCATCATATCCACCGATATATCGTGGTCGGCAAAACAGGTGAACACCTTGCCCAAAAAACCGGACTGCCCCACCATCCGGGTGGACACAATATCCACCAATGTCACGTTCTGCCGGGAGGTGATCGCCTGAACCGGGCCTGTTTTCTTTTCCGGTTTTGTCCCTATCCGGGTTCCCGGCGCGGCGGGATTAAAGGAATTCCGCACAAGAACCGGCGTCCCGGTCTTCATGCACGGCTGCATTGCCCGGGGGTGCAGCACTTGCGCGCCGAAATACGCCAGTTCCGCCGCCTCTTCGTAGGTAACCGACTCTACCGGCCGCGCGTCCCGCACCAGGCGGGGATCCGCGGTGAGTATGCCGTCCACGTCCTTCCAGACCTGGACTTCTTCCGCCCCGCACGCCGCCGCTATGACCGTGGCGGAAAGATCCGATCCGCCGCGTCCCAGGGTCGTTATGTTGCCGGTTTCGTCTTTGGCGATGAAACCCGTAACCACCGGCAGGACGCCCGCTTGTATCACCGGCCCCAGGGCGCGGGGAATACGCTCCCAGGTTTCCGGCAAGAGTTCCGCAAATGTATAATTGGCGTCCGACAGGAACCCCGCGTCCCAGGCGTCCACAGGCCGGGCCCGTATCCCGGCGGACTCAAAATACGCCGCGGCTATCCTTACCGAAAGCCGCTCCCCAAAGGACACCAGGTAATCCCTGGTCCTGCCGGTAAGCTCCCGAATCAGGGAAATCCCCGTAAGGAGGCTCCGTAACTCCACAAAGAGGGGATGTACCGCCTCCCGAACCGCCGGTCCCAGCCCCAGTTCGTTCATCGTTTTAAGGTGCAGGCTTTCGATCTGATGAATAGAAACAGACCGGTCCCGAAGCGCCGACCCGGCGGCTTCCAGCAGGTGATCCGTGGTGTCTCCTATGGCCGACAGCACCAATACCGGGTTTCGGGAGAGATGGGTCCTGACAATTTCACCCATACGGCGGATTCGTTCCCCATCCGCCACCGAACTTCCCCCGAACTTCATCACAATCATATTCCGCCTCCGCACCTGCGCACAAACTACCGGTAAGAAAGGATACCAAAAAACGCGGTTATCTACAATATTGGCGGCCGTTGAAAACAGGGCCAGCGCATATAAAATCATAAGTCTATATAATATAAGGAATTATGGAATCAAATGTTTCTAAGGTGTCGTTTGTTAATCCTTTATATAACAAGGAATTAGCAATTTATATGCGCCGGCTCTGAATGATGCAATACATTCACTTCCCTTTTTTCTCTATAATAGGTATTATAAAACAATTTGAAGAAGGAGCGTTCATGGCCCACTGCGTGGTAGAAGAAGCCGAAGCGATACTTGACCGGGAGTTTCCGGCGCTGGATAAGGGATTTGTCCGGCTTGTGGACTACCTGGGAGGGGATGAACGGGTGGTTCAGGCGGCCCGTGTCTCCTATGGGGCCGGGACCAGGGCCTACCGGGAAGACGCGGGGCTTATCGACTATCTTCTGCGGAACGAACATACATCGCCTTTTGAGCAGGTCGTACTCACTTTTCACGTAAAGCTCCCCATCTTTGTGGCCCGCCAGTGGGTCCGTCACCGTACCGCCCGGCTCAACGAAATATCCGGCCGCTATTCGGTGATGAAAGACGATTTTTACGTCCCCGAAGGCGGGGATATAGCCCTCCAAAGTACGGACAACAAGCAGGGCCGGGGAGAATCCCTGGACGCCGCCCTCGCCGGGGAGATCCGGGCCGGGCTGGAGCAGGGCCAGCGGCGGGCTTACGGCGATTACGGCGCACTCATAGATAAGGGCGTGGCCCGTGAACTGGCCCGGATCAATCTGCCCCTGTCCCTGTACACCGAATGGTACTGGCAGATAGACCTCCATAACCTGTTCCGGTTCCTGGAACTCCGTCTGGACGCCCACGCGCAGTTGGAAATACGCCGTTACGCGGAGGTGCTCTTCGAGATAACCCGGAAGGTAGCGCCCCGGTGCTGCGCCTCTTTCGAGCGCCACCGCCTGCACGGGGTCCGCTTTTCCCGTGACGAATTTGCCGAGATCAGGCGGCGTCTGGGAACATGCGGAGACGCCGCAGGAGACGCCGCCCTGGAAGGGAAGGCCCTGGAACGGTTTGAGGAAAAATTACGCGGAAACCCGCCGGGGAAACAAAACGGCGGACCGCGATGACGAACAATAAGGGAGATGGCTTTTGATGCTGCCGGTTTTTCCGTTTTTTAGTCCCTTTACCAAAGAAGCTCTGGATAGCTGCCGGGAGGATATTTGTAAGCATAACGCCGGCAGCCTGTTCATTGTGAGCTTTGTGGCGGCGGTACTGATCGGGCTCTTCAGTTTCTTTCCGGCCTTGTCGGAAAAACGGATAAGCATCTATGCCGTGTACCTTATCACGGCCATAATAGAAGCCTTTGTTGCCTTTTACGCTTTTTATATCTTCAGGCATGAAAAATGCGATTCCTTGTTCGTCAACGCCGGCTTCCTGGCTTTTTATATCTGCCTTATCGCTTTCGGGATGTTTCTTGGCATTATTCAACGGCCCCATGAACACAGCACGACTATTTTTGTGTTTTTTATCGGCGCCCAGATCCTTTTTGTAATAGATTTTCCGCGGAGTTTGATCCTCAATCTTGTAACGCTGGTAGTTTATTCGGTATTTTCCTTCCCTATTAAGCCGTTTGATATATGGATATTCGATACCGCCGGTTTTTTTATCTCTGTCCTGGCCGGTATGATTATTACCCGGTATATGTACTACACGGTCATTAAGGGAATAATAGCGACGAGGCGGCTCGAAATCGAGCGGAACCGTTTCCGGGAAGAGAGCATTAAAGATGAATTGACCGGCCTCTCTAACCGCCGGGATTATCTTCAGGCGGCGAATTTCTATATTTCCGCGTGCCGGCATGTACATCAGACCGTATGCGCCGTCATGATGGACGTTGACTTCTTCAAATCTTACAACGATCATTACGGTCATTCTAAGGGAGACTCCGTGCTCCGGTCCTTGGGAAAAGTGCTCCAGTCCCTGATCGACGAAGAGCATGTTTTTGCCGCCCGCGTGGGAGGGGAAGAATTTATCGTACTCTGGATCGAAAACCGCATAGCCGAGGCGGAACGGGTCGTGCTGAAATTGCGTCAGAAGATCATTGATCTGCAGATACCTCACGAAAAATCTTCCGTCGCCCCCTACGTAACCGCCAGTCTGGGGATGTATATCCTCCGGGGCGGTTCTTCCGATTCCATCGATGATTTTTACAACAACGCGGACGCCGCCTTGTACGAGGCGAAAAGCCGGGGCAGGAACCGCATCATGCTTATGGATTCCACGGACAAGACTATGCGTCCGGTAGAACTTCTGCCGTCCGAAAAGAATTTAGGCCGGCGTTGAAATTTTCAGGGAGGCAAGAATGATCCGGCCTGTTGCCCCGGAAGACGCCGCGGCGGTCTGCGGCATTTACAACTACTATATAGAAAACACTGCCGTCACCTTTGAAGAGGAACCGGTTTCGGTTTCCGTAATGGAAAGCCGGATCAACGGAGTGACGGCGAAGTATCCCTGGCTTATCTATGAAGAAGCGGGAGAAGTTCTGGGTTATGCGTACATCCACGCCTGGCACGAACGCCCGGCCTACCGTTTTACGGCGGAAGATTCCATCTACATAAAGCACGGAAAGACGGGGCGGGGCGCGGGCAAAGCCCTCCTTGCCCGCCTTCTTGAGGAGGCCCGGAAACAGGATGTCCATGTCCTGATGGCGGTGATTGCCGTCCCCAACGAAGCAAGTACGGGGCTTCACGAAAAATTCGGGTTCAGGCAGGTAGGCTGCTTTCCCGGGGTAGGGTACAAATTCGGCCGGCGCCTGGATGTCGGTTACTGGGAATTAATGCGGGACCGCCCATGCAATTAACAAGGCCTGCCGTCTGGTTTTTTACCGCCCTGTTGTCCTTTTTGCCCATCTCGGAACTGCGCGGGGCCATTCCCTTTGCAATGGCTAACGGCATCCCCTGGTACTGGGCGTATCCCTTTGCGGCGGGCCTTAACGCGC
>JAIRSL010000106.1 GCA_031255475.1 Treponema sp. | reverse complement strand
TGGATGGAAGTCCGGGTAAACGGGCAAACCTACGGTCCGGGTATGGGAAAAAACAAGAAAAGCGCCGAACAGGAGGCCGCCCGGATGGCCTACGAACATCTGGCCGGGGACGGTTGATTGGAAGGCGTGGTCCATACCCCGGAGCTTGCTCCTGGGTTCTTCATTGGAAGGCCGGTTAAGCGGGCGGCCCGGTGAGGCCGTGCGTCCGGGCGTAGTTGGCGGCGATTTCCAGCAGGGCTTCCTTCCGGTTAAGGGCCGGATCGTCCACAACGGTTTCCAGTAGTTCGTTGAGGATGGTTCCCATGCCGGGGCCGGGCGTGACGCCTATTGCCATGAGGTCTTTGCCGGATACGGCGAGGTCTTTAAGGGAAAAGGCCCGGCTTTGAGCCAGGGCCGCTTCTACCCGGCGCATAAGGGGAAGGAGCAGGGTAGGGGAGGGGGCCACGCCGGCGGTACCGTATGTGTCGCAACGGCGCAGGGCGTAGAGGTCGTGCAGGTTTTCTTCCCCAACCCGGATGATAAAGCGCCGTACCGCCGCGTCCGTCCAGGCGTCTTCATAGAAAAACATGTGTTCTTCAATTAAGTGAACCGTTGCGCCGGTTACGGCGTTGGGATACCGGAAAGATGTAAGGATGTTCCGGGCCAGCCGGGCGGATTCCCGCTCATGGTTGTGGAACGTCCATACCCCTTCTTTCAGATCCCTGGTACGGGGCTTCCCTATGTCGTGGAGCAGGGCCGCCAGAATGACGTGGAGGGGGAACCCGTGCGCCGCGGCATAGTCGCAGGCCAAAAGGGAATGGTCCAGCACGTCGAAGCGGTGGTATCCCTTCTGTTCCACCCCCCGGCAGGCCGCCAAGTCCGGGAGGAGGAGCGCCAGAAGGCCCGTCTTCTCCATGGGCAGAAACGCGGCGGACGGCTTGGGGGACGTGAGGATTTTATCCAGTTCGTCCCGGACCCGCTCGGGAGAAACTTTGGCCGTGGTTCCCAGGGCGCCGGGAATGGCCTCCAGAATCGCCCCGTCGAGGGTGAACCCCAGTTGGGCGGCAAAGCGCAGGGCCCGCAAGGGCCGCAGCCCGTCTTCATCAAAACGCTCTTCGGCCCGGCCCACACAGCGGATGATCCCCCGTTTGATGTCCTCCGCGCCGCCGAAGGGGTCCGCCAGGCGGCCGCCGGGCAGTTCCAGGGCCATGGCGTTCATGGTAAAGTCCCGGCGGGAAAGATCCTCCTCAATCGCGGCGGCGTATTCCACTCTGCCGGGCCGCCTGCCGTCACGGTAATCCGATTCGGTACGGAATGTCGTTACTTCCAGGGAATTGCCTTTGTAGAGGATCGTTACCGTCCCGTGTTTGATCCCCGTTGGGATGACTTTCTTGAAAAGGGCAATCACTTCTTCGGGCCGGGCGTCGGTAGCCAGGTCCCAGTCATGAGCTTTTTTCCCCCTCACAATGTCCCGGACCGCGCCGCCTACCAGAAACACCTGTTTTCCGGCCCGGTTAAAAATCCCGGCTACTTCTTTCAATATAGGATGAATTCTCGCGTTGCCCATCGGCGGACAGTATACTATAATGAAAGACTTGAAAAAAGACGTTTTGCGGCGGGGGTAGCGGAGGCATCATGCGGGGAATCGCGTTTATAGGCGGGGAAGGGCCGTCCCCTGAACGGCGCCGGACGCTTTCAAAGGACGCGGGGCTGATCGTTGCCGCCGATTCGGGGCTTATGGCCGCCGAGGATGCCGGTATCGGGGTAGACCTGATAGTGGGGGACATGGATTCCCTGGACGATCCGGGCAGGCTGGAAAAGTACCCCTCCGCCCGGATCTTCCGGTATCCCCCCGATAAGGACGATACGGATACGGAACTGGCCCTGCGCCTCCTTTGGGACCGGGGGTGTGACGAGGCCTGGCTCCTGGGCGGCGGCGGCGGAAGGACGGATCACCTGTTGGCTATTCGATCCCTTTTTGAGCGGGACAGAAAGCCCGACCGGTGGGTTACTTTCCGCGAAGATATTTTTTGTTTGAGGGAAGGGACAATGTTTTCCCCCCCGCAGGACGTGCGTGAAGCTATGTGGCGCGGCGGCGGTATATCGGTTTTTCCTTTGGGGAACGGGATATGGCAGGCCGAAAGCCGGGGTCTTACGTGGCCGCTCAACGGCCTGCCCTGGAACCGGGGATTTTTCGGCGTAAGCAACGCGGCTCCCGAAGGGGATTTTGAGATCCGGGTACTCCGGGGGCATTTTTTGATAACGATAATGCGGGAGGAAGAAGATGGCGGCATTGGTAATTGACGGAAAGGCGGCGGCCCAAAAGTCCGGGGAAGAGGTTCGGGAGCGGGTCCGCTTTCTGCGGGAAAAGGGTACGATCCCCTGTTTGGGCGTTATCCTGGTGGGGGAGGACCCGGCGAGCCTCTCTTACGTGACGGCCAAGGAAAAAGCCCTGGCGGAGACCGGCATGGCGAGCCGGGACCTCCGGCTTGCCGCGGACACGGACGAAGCAACGCTTCTTTCCCATATCGCCGCCCTGAACGAGGACCCGGCGGTCCACGGCATCCTGGTCCAGCTGCCCCTGCCCGCCCACATACGGGAAGACCGGGTGATCTCCGCCATAGATCCCCGGAAGGACGTGGACGGCTTTCACCCGGTTTCCGTGGGGAACCTGGTGCTGGGGAAACGCGGCTTCGTTCCCTGTACCCCCCAGGGAGTGGTAACCCTGCTCCGGGAGATGAATATCCCCCTGGCGGGCGCTCACGCGGTGGTGGTAGGCCGCTCCAACATCGTGGGGAAACCCCTGGTAAACCTGCTCTCCCGCCGGGAGATCAACGCCACGGTGACCCTGTGCCATACGGGTACCAGGGACCTGGCGCGGTATACCCTGGACGCGGATATCCTCATCGCCGCCGCAGGGAAGGCCGGCCTTATCACGGCGGACATGATCAGGGAGGGCGCGGCGGTCATTGACGTGGGGGTGAACCGCGTACCCGATCCGTCGGCGAAAAAAGGGTACCGTCTTAGGGGAGACGTGGATTTTGAGGGGGCGGCGGAACGGGCTTCGGTTATTACCCCCGTACCCGGCGGAGTGGGTCCCATGACCATCGCAATGCTCCTGCGGAACGTGGTTCAGGCGGCGGAGGATTCGGAATAATCCTGGCCGGCCGGGTATAGGTACGTATATTTTATAGTATAGGGAGGCTGTTCCAAAACTGATGTTTTGAAACGGCTTCTATTAAAAACGAGGAGAGATATATGAATGATATTGAACCCCGGGGCGGCTACACGCCGACCGGCGTCTTAGCCAAACAGGGGGTAACCGCAATAGGCAGCCTTATCGGGGGCATAGGCCTGCTGATTGCCGGCGCCCTTCCGATGGTTCCCGGAATTATCCTGGGGGCCGTGGTCGGGGTAGTCGGCATAGGGGCCGCTATGTCCAAAGACAGGGACGACCGGAAAATCGGGATTCTCGCCGCGGTTGCGGGGGGCCTTACCATCCTTTCCAAAATCGGGATAGTGAAGCCCCTGGCCGGAACCCTTTTGGCCATAGGCGCCATAGGGCTTCTGGCGGCGGGTATCTGGAACGGCATCAAATTCCTCAAAGGGCTTAAGAACCGGGCGTGACCTATTTTTTTGAGACCTACGGGTGCCAGATGAATACCGCCGAGTCCGCGGCCCTTGACCTGGTACTGAGGGAGCGGGGCTGGCAGGCCGCGCGGGACGGGGAAACCGCCGATCTCGTACTCATCAACACCTGTTCGGTCCGGGAAACCGCGGAAAAACGGGTCATGGGCCGGCTGGCCCAGTACGCCGCCCTGAAGAAGAAGCGGCCCTTTACCCTGGTTGTGGCCGGCTGCATGGCCCAGCGCCTGGGGGAGGGCCTTAAAGACAAGGCTGGGGCGGTTGATTACGTCATGGGAACCTCTTCCCGCTCCGTCTTCCCCCTGATTCTGGAAGCCGTGGAACAGGGCGGGGGGGAAGTGCCCCTTTCCGGGGAACGCCCGGTTTTCGCGTTTTCCTCTTCCCATCTTGAAGAAGGGCAATTCCGCAGTTTCGTTCCCATCATGCACGGATGCGACAATTTCTGTTCCTACTGTATAGTCCCCTATGTGCGGGGCCGGGAAATATCCAGGGACCCGGCTTCCGTTAAAGAAGAAATCCGCCTCCTGGCCGGCCGTGGGGTCAGGGAGATCACCCTTTTGGGGCAAAACGTCAACACCTACCGCTGGGAAGGGGCCGGCGGGGTTCTGGATTTTCCCGGCCTTTTGGAACTGGTTGCGCGGGAAATCGCGGGAACCCCCATCCGGTGGGTGCGGTTTTTGTCCGCCAATCCCAAAGACTTTTCCCCCCGGACCATTGCGGTCATGGCGGAAAACCCGGTATTCTGCCGGCATCTCCACCTCTGCGTCCAGCACGGTTCCAACCGGATACTCGCCGCCATGAACCGCCGGTATACACGGGAATCCTACCTGGACCTGGTGGCGGAAATCCGCCGTGCCATGCCGGACCTGAGCTTTTCCACGGACATTCTGGTCGGCTTCCCCGGCGAAACCGGCGCGGATCTGGACGAGACCCTCTCCCTCATGGAGGAGGTGCGGTTTCTCTACGCCTACATGTACCACTACAACCCCAGGGAAGGAACCGCCGCCTACAGTCTGCCGGAACGTGTGCCCGAGACGGTCAAGCGCGAACGGCTGGCCCGTGTTATCGCCCTCCAGAAGAAGCATACGCGGGAATTGCTCGAAAGCCGTATAGGAATGCGGGAAACAGTTTTAATTGAAGGAATTTCCCGGAAAAATGCCGATGAATTAATAACCCGTACTGAAAAAGATGAAATGGTCGTGGCCCCCGGTTCGCCCTCTATGATAGGTTCTTTTGCCGGCCTTACCCTTTCGTCCCTGCGGGGAAATACTTTCCGTACAAAGGAGCTTCGTCTATGCCCTGGCGGTTGATTGGATTCATAATTCTTTTTGGAATTCTTTTGGTTTTTGTAACCCTGAATTTGGGGAATACATGCCCCATTTCCTTCGGTTTTAAGACTTTTGACGATGTACCGGTGTTTCTTACCGCCTTTTGCGCATTTGCCCTGGGCCTGCTCTGCGCTATTCCCCTGTCGATTTCTTTCCGGTTAAAGAAGTCGAGAAAAAAGGCCAAACCGGGTAAACTTCCTCCTGCGGGAGGGACGGGAAAATCCGGGAACAAGAAAAAAGAAGAAGTTCCCGATGAGGAAAACTCCGAAATATATCCGTACCGGGACGAAAGCTCCTATGGGATCGATTAAGTCCCGATCCGCGGGGGGCCGTTTTGTGTTGGCCGTCCTGTTCCTCTTCTTGCCGTGTTTTTTCTCGTATGCCCAGGAAAGCGGCCCCTCCCTTTTAACCGCCGAAATAGAAACGCTGAGGAAAACCCTGCAAACGCCGGGGGTTTCCGCAGACAGCAGGCGGGCCGCCTCCATACGCCTTGCCCGTTTTTTGACCCTTGCGGGAAACCTGGAGGAGGCCGCCGGCGCGTGGTTTCAAGCCTCGGCTGCCGGACCGGAAAAGCAGGACGCCACAAGCCTTCTGGAGGGAGCCCGCTGTCTTGCCGCCCTGGGGCAGTTTGATGCCGCCGGGGACCACGTCAGGAACATCCTCCTTACCGGGGATATTGAGGAGGTACTGGCAGAAGCCCGTTACCTCGGCTCCCAAATCGAGGCCCTCAAAACGGGGAACGGCGAGGTTCTGGATGCCTTTCTCACGAGCGGCGGATATGCGGACAGGCGGCCTTCCATGCTCTATACCCTGTGGCGTGTTACCGGGGAAGAAGCCTACAGAATCCGGCTGGAAACCGAATATCCCTCCAGTCCCGAAGCCCGCATTCTGCGGAACCCTCCTGCCGGCAAGGTCCTGGGAGCGCCTACCGCCATGTGGCTCCTTCTTTCCGGCAGGGAAGGGATCGTCCTTGGGGAACCGCTTATAGCGGCGGCGGGAAACGCGCAGGAATCCCATCCCGTTGCGGTTTCCTCCGGGGCTGTTCCGGCTCCTCCGGCGGCCGTATCTTCCCCGGCGGAGTCGGGGAGCGTCATACTCCAGACCGGCCTTTTCAGCAGGGAAGAAAATACGACCGCCATGGCGGACCGGCTTAGAAAGGCGGGCTTTACGGCAGTCATAACCCGGCGCCGGGTGAACGGGACGGAATACTGGGCCGTAGGCGTTCATCCGGGAGAAGACGTGCAGGGCGTCACGCTGGCCTTGAAAAACGCGGGGTTTGAATCCTTTCCGGTGTATTAACGTTCGTTCAACCGGCATTGTATGCGGATAATTTTTTTGTCAATTCAAAACCGCCGGTTTTTAGGATAAACGTATAGAAAATGGAAAAGGCAAAAATTCCTCATAAGGCACAAAAAACACTTCCGATACGATGATAGACAATTGAAACAGCATTACTGGTAAATTGTTCGTGAGATTCCTGGTAAACTGAAAATTCCTGGTTAGTCTAATCTTTTTCTTGACAAAACGTCTTAACAGGTTGAAGATAAATAAAACTTATCTGTAAGGGTAGGGCAAAACCGTCAAGAAAAAGGAGATTACGATGAATTTTTCAAAACTGACCGAGTATCTGGACGCTGTTGAGGAATTATACCAAGTCCCGGGCTGCGATTGCAGCGTGTATCACAAGCACCAAGAGGTATACCGTCATAGCGCCGGGCACAGAGATTACGCGAAAACCCAGCCGGTTTCAGACGATGACTTGTGCTGGATGTACTCCTGTTCAAAAGTCGCCTGTATGGTGGCGGTTATGCAGCTTGTTGAACGGGGGAAACTCCGCCTGGATGATCCGGTAGGCAAATACCTTCCCGAAATTGACCGGATGAAGGTCCGCGAGGGAGGCGAGCTGGTACCGTTGAAAGTAAGGCCGGTTATCGAAGACCTTATGACGATGAGCGCGGGTTTCAATTATAACGGGGTGATATACGCCCGCGACGATCCCAATGTCTGGCCGGATTTCAAAAAAATGATCATGGAAAAGGGGCAGTCGGCCACTACCCGGGAGCTGATACACGAGTTGTTCAAAGAGCCGCTGGATTTCCAGCCGGGGAGCCATTTTCAGTACGGCATGTGCCACGATGTGCTTGCGGTGGTCATCGAAGAAATAACGGGAGAGCGTTTCGCGGATTATATGAAGGCCAATATCGCGGAGCCGCTTGGCATGAAGGACTTTGAGTATCATTTGAAGCCGGAAGACAAGGACAGATTGGCAGCCCAGTATCTCTTTAATGTCATCTCAAGGGAATTCTCCCCTATGGGCGACATAAATATCGCAATAGTAACGGATAATTTTGACAGCGGCGGCGGCGGTATTGTGACCAGGGTATCCGATTATGTTCTTCTGGCCGATGCTTTGGCAAATGACGGTGTCGGTGCAAACGGAGCGAAGATACTTACCAGGGAATCTATCGATAACATGCGTAAAAGCAGAATGGACGGAATCCGCGCGAAGGATTTCTGGAAAATGGCCAAATATGGTTACAGCTACGGCCTTGGCGTGATGACACTTGTTACCAAAACCGCCGCGCCGGTCCCCCTGGGAACTTTCGGGTGGGACGGAGCCAGCGGCGCCCTGTTGCTGGCCGATATAGAAAACCATGTGGCGATTTTCTATGCCCAGCATACATTAGGATTTGGCGATACCTACATAACGATCCATCCGAAGATGCGGGATCTTGTATATCAGGCCCTGGCTGACGAACTGTAAGCAAATTCGGGGAAGCTTGGGGTTGTAGAAGAAGTCCTCCGGCAAAAAGCAGACTGTGAGCGGGTACGCCAAAAGGGTTCCGCCGCGGTCCGGGCCGGACAAAACAGCGGAAAGCCGGAGGCAGACGCGGACCATAAAAACAGAAAATCGCCCGCCGGCGCCCTCAAAAAACAGCCGTTATTGTATGGCCGAACGTTATTCACTCGGGGCGGGGGCAAGGGAAATGGCGGCTTCGTGGACTTCCTGTATCCCCTCCGTACCAAGACGGACCCGGACGAGGGTGAGTTCTTCCCGTGAATCGGAGGAGGATTCCGGGATTTGCCGGGTGACGATGTATGTCTCCCGGGGGAACCCCGTAATACCGCCGGGGCGGAGTTCCAGGAGTTCGCGGTCGTCCAGGGCGAAGAAGGCGTATTTCCCTTTGAGAACCGTTCCTTGGGCATATAATTCGTAAAAACCGTCTTTGGAAAAAACCAGCTTACCTATGAAGCCATCATAGGAGGCATCCAGATGGGGAATCACGGGAAGGACGTCGTCCTGAAGACCGGCTGCCGTGCTTCCGGCCTTCCGGTAGGAACCGTCCCAGGAATCGGTGACCCCCAGTTTAAGGCGGACATCTTCGGAAACCCTGATGCGTATGCTGTCCAGGGATTCGAGTTCAATGTTCAGGGAACGCCGCAGTGAGGTGACGGAAATATTCTGGCTTGAAACGTAGAGCCCGTACCGGGTGGAACTGGAATTGAGCCAGATGAATACCTGCTGGCTCTCGTCACCGTAGAAAATCAGTTCCCGGTTGGGGAGATTGAAGTAGATATACTGCCGGTTATCCGGCGTACCATCGGCGCCGGCATAGTACCACAGTCCGTTGATAAACCGCTCGAAAACTTCGGGATTGCCGTCAAGAAGCTCCCGTACCCGGCGCTGTTCAATCTGGGTTCCCGGCATACGGGTGATTCTGGATTGTTCATAAAAAGCCCTGTCCGGATTGTAAACATAGGTGACTTCGATTTGATCCAGCATATTGGCGGAATCGTTGTCCCTGCCATAGGCGGCAATGGTAAAACTCTGGCCGTTGGAGATGCCGCGCTGGTACGCCTGGGTACGTTCGATCTCCTGAACGGCGATGGAGCCGTCAATGCGTATCTCCGCGATTTTTGTGAAAGGGGCACTCTCGTCCCCAGCGGCGTCCTGTTCCGGGGCAGGTCCGTCTTTTCGCAGCGCGGTCAGAGTATGCTCCCCGGCGGCGTTTATTCCCGTGACGATTACGGAAACGCCGTGGTCTCCCAGGAGGTCCTGGGTATACAAAGAAACGGTCCCCGGCCGGGTAATGAGGGTGGGGCTGTTCCAAATTCGTTTATAGCCTCCCGCCAGGTCATCGTACTGAACGTAGGTAATGTAAATCGGGCTTCCCGGTTCGGAAAGATTACGGTAGGCGATGATCTGTTCGTCCTGGAGGTCCCCGTCAAAATCCTGGGTCAGGACGGAAACAATGGTTTCCCCTTCGTCAAGGGCGACCTTGGCGTTTCTGTTGTCCTCGTAGGCCAGCCTTTCCGCCGGATAGTCCTCGTAGTAGTCATCATCCTGAAACCGGGATTGGGGAATAACAACGCGCGTCTGTTTTGACAGCCGCCTCGAATCGCCTTCGGGTCGGGTAAAGACGAGATCGGGAGCAAAAAATAAAACCCCAATTACAAGGGCGGTGAAAATGAATATGAAAGTGGTGATAAAACCAGTTGTTTTCTTTACCATGCGGTTACCTTTGGATCCCGTTGTTTCCGCAGCGTTTCATCAATCCGCAAAGGAATCCACGACTGCGGCGGCGGCAAGCCTCACCCGGCTTCCTATCGCCTGGGAAACCG
This sequence comes from Treponema sp., assembly GCA_031255475.1. GTDB lineage: Bacteria > Spirochaetota > Spirochaetia > Treponematales > Breznakiellaceae > JAIRLK01. The sequence continues at coordinate 2,955 of JAIRSL010000106.1, read as the reverse complement.
CAAACACTCGCCAGCCGGCAAAATCCGCGATTCGGGAGTACCGCAGCAGGTCCGCTTCTTCTTTAGTCCGGGGAAAAGGGACATACCCGGCCCGGGACCCGCAGACGATGAGGGTATACGTCAAGCCTTTCGCGGCCGCTTCTTTTCCGGCCGCCGCTTTGAGGGCTCCCGCATAATCGGCGGCGTCTCCCCGGGGAGTCACGGACCGGATTAGGGATTTTACGGTTTCTTTGGAATCCGCGCCGGAAAGAGGGCCTGAAAAAAGCTCCCGGGCCGGATCCGAGGCCAGCCAAATGGTGAGTTGGTCCCCGTCCCGGAGTATACCGTCCACCGCGTAGTCGCAGAGCCACCCCATTGCGGCGTCTTCTCCGCCCGAAAGGGCGGAAGAGCCGTCGATGATGACGAACATATCCAGGGCTTCCGTCCGTACATCCGAAGCAAAGACGGGACCGGCGGGAAGGCCCATGAAAAACAGGCCGCTAAAAACGGAAATAAAGAAAAAACCGCGTTGAAAATTGCGCATACTTATAGTATATCAGAAAAAAAAAATTTACCTAGAGGAATAAAATGAAAATTTTCGAGGATCGCGGAAGATTGTGCGGGGATTGCCGGTAAACACCCGGCGGCAAACGCGGGAGCCCTTTCTTTTTAGCGGCTTTTCGTTAAAATGAGAATAGCAGGTTTTCGGATACGGCTGTTTCAATACGGGCCGGGTATAAAACAAGACCAGAGGAGCATAAAGACATGGGAGTTATCAAGCCGTCTAAAAATCCTGACGCATTACCGCCGGAAGAACCGGAGGCCGGGGGGTTCCGGGCATCGCCGGACGGGGAATACGGGGATCTCCAGAGGGAAGTCAATCAACTGCTGGAAGAAGAAACCGCCAAGGCGTTCCGGCATCTCGCAGATAAATTGCCCCGGTCTATTTTAGAACAGTTGGACGGCACAGGTGGGGTTACGGAAAAACTGTACGGCTTCTTCAGCCGGAATTATCGCGGTCTGCTCGCCCGGTACATGACGGCGGAAGACGAAACGGCGGAAAAGATGCCCGCGCGTATCGATACGGAAGAGGCGAAAGTCCGGTCCCGGCATGTTTTTGGGGAAACGGCGGACCCTTTGAAGCGGGCGGGCGGCGCCGGTGAGCCGGGAGATCGTCCCGGCGGCTTGTTCCGGCAGAAAACCGACATAGGCGCTTTTATCCGGAGCGGGAACGCCTGTTCAATCGTCAAGTGCGCCTTCAAGGACAATCCGGCAAAGCCTACGACCGTAACGGACGTAAAACTTTCGGTGAACATCCCGGATTCCGAATTGATGCGTCCCGCCTTCCGCCGCCGGGTTACGGCGGAATACCTCATTAAGGATATTCTTTCCATATATGTCATCGGCAGCATCGATAGAGAAATAGAAAAACTCAACGAAAAATTCAATATTGATCGTCTTGATACGAGGCCGGAAGAGCCTGCCGGCAGTGAAATTACCGCCGCAAAACCGGGGGAGGGTAAAGGACGCGCCGGCGGTACGGCGGAGGCCCTCCGGTCCGGGCGGAATTCCGTCATCGTCCAATCCCTGTCCGATTGGCTTGCGGGCCTTAACGCAGAAACCGGCTCGGAGAATTCCGGCCTGCCGAATATCCGGGAAAATTTCGGGGATATTCCGGTTACGGAAAATATACGGAATCTGGGCTTTAACAGCGCCGTCAATGCAATTACTTCTATTCTTGACGCAGCCGGAATGGGATATCAGTACATAGAAAATTTGAAGAACGCTAGGGAACTTCTGATTCGGGAATACGAGGACACCGATACTGCCCATCTGCCGGATGAACGGTATCAGCTCAGGATGCGGTACTATGATAACACCCGGCTCATTGAGGAACGGAAAGCCTACGATGTGCAGATCAAGAGTTTTGAAACCGAAGTTCAACACCTGTGGGATGTACTGAACTCCACATATGAGGACGCCAAGTTTTTCTTAGAGATTGCCGATTACGCAGATTTGGCGAAGAAGCGCAGGAATCGTATCCGTAAGCTCAAGGAGAAGTCGGGCGATCCCCTGTATGAAGACATTGCCAAGGTGTGGGACGAGATCTCGTTTGTCCCGGCGGCGGAAACCGAAGCCGAACAGATGAGCCGGACCTGTATCTACGAAAAAGACAGTATCCGCCGGCGGATCACCATGATGAAGGACAAGCTGAGATCCATGTACGATTATCAGTACCCCAGAGAACGGCGGGTTATGGAAGACAGGCTGGATTTTCTGGAAGGGGAATACCGCGTTTTTGCGGGTCTTATCAATCCCTACCACATACGGAGCGGCCTTCTCCTGGACGTGGATGTCACTTCCGTTAAGCGCAGAAAAACTACGCTGGATGCCATGGTGAATATACTCGGCGAATTTCTCCATACGGTTTCCGGGGAAATCCGGGACGAAGCTCCTCCCGGCCGTAACGGGCTTGCGGCGGAGGACGCCGGACAATCCCTCTCAGCCGGGGGTAAAGCAACGCGGCCCGGCGCGAAGGATGCCGGAGAGGGAGGCCGTGTTCCCGTTTCCGCCGCTCCCGCCGGAAAGAACGCAACCGCCGCCGCGGACAAAAGACCTGCCGCTAAACGGAGAACCCCGGGATCCGGCGGACGGGGTAAGGGCACCGGCAAGGAAACGTAACCGTCACATGGCCGTTCACATAACGGACGGCCGCTTCCCCACGGACCAGCCGAGACTCTCCTGCTGAATGTTGTAGAGGCGCGCAAAAAGGCCGCCCGACGCGAGCAGTTCTTCCCCGGAACCTTCTTCCACCAGAGCGCCGTTGTCGAGAACCGCAATCTTGTCCGCGTCCATGACGGTACGCAGGCGGTGGGCAATCACGATGACGGTCCGGCCCTTTACCAGCGCGGAAATTTTCCGTACCGTGAGGAATTTGGGTGCGTCCGTGTCTCCGGCGCACCGGGCCGTATTCAG
>JAIRSL010000089.1 GCA_031255475.1 Treponema sp. | reverse complement strand
CTTGACTTTTTTTTTAAGAACAATTATAGTTGATATACTTTATTAACGCAGGGTAGAGCAGTTGGCAGCTCGTCGGGCTCATAACCCGGAGGTCACAGGTTCGAGTCCTGTCCCTGCTAAATGTTGTAAGTTCATACCTCACCAGAAGTTTCCTGAAGCGGTTTAACCATGAATGCCATACCTTTACCACCCGCCGTTGCGTTTTGAACGGTGGATTCTTTTCCTTTCTCTTCCCCTCCTGGTCGGATATACGCCTCATACCTCATCTCTTCCATAAATTTTTGCACCCTTTTCGGCTAGATTAATTTTGAGGCAACGCGAACCCTTGACACAATCCGACAGAATACATTATTATAGCAAACTATAAAGTTCGCGGCCATGGTGGAACTGGTAGACACGCCAGCTTGAGGTGCTGGTGCCGAGAGGCATGGAAGTTCAAGTCTTCTTGGCCGCAAATCATTACAGGATAAGGAATTAGTCTACCCGAAAACGGGCGGTGTAACACGCTGAATAAGCCGGGTGACACTGAAAAGTGGCACTTTTGGCAAAAGAAGTAGTTATGCCTCCGAAAAAATGCGAAAACTCTTTACTTTGTATCGCAAGGAAACTCGGACCGGTACGGTACGCCCGGTTTTGGGACGAAACATCGCGCCGGTATGCCGTTACCAGGTCAACCGGCGTTTCTGTTGAAGGGAAGAAGTAGCGCCGTTATGAGGCGGGGCAGGCCGCAAGGACGCTCCTTGTCAACCTGGAACACCTGGGGGCAAAGGATTCACCGAAAATTTTTGCCGATACACCCCTTATTCAATATCTTTACACATTCTGGTCTCCCGGAAGTGACTATATCCGGGAGGTGGCTGTAGTACGGAAAGAACTCTTGTCGACGGCGTATATCAACAACCGCGCCCTGAAACTCCCCCGCGAACCGGTGAGCGGGTTCTTGGGTATGAAACCTCTCGCTACGAATCAAGTTGACCTAGTACTACTTGCCGGATAATTCATCATCCGTTATACTAAATTCAGTATAATTTCCGGAGGAATCAGGATGAAACGCCTTTTTTTCATTACTCTTGTCGGTATTATTGCGGCGGTTTTACCGCTTGCCGCTCAGGAACAGGACGGTCAGGAACAGGCCGATAAAAAAAAGTCCGAGTATTATTACGTCAACACTACGATAGAGAAGATATATCCTTACCGCAAGGGTTATGTGGTGCAGTACCGGAAGGGGCCTGTCGGTATTGCCCGTGTCTATCTGCCGGTGGAATGGTTTCATGACTCCGCAGGTAAGGGTGAGATAGTCTATCTGGGGCCCGGGAGTGACTGGCCTTCCATGTCGATTTACTATAAAAATGGGGAATTCAGCCATATCCGTCTTTATGTGCGGCCCTTATCCCACGAAAGCTGGGGGAATATTCCCATGGGTGTCAATCTGGACAGCCATTTTGAAGACGTAAACGAGGTCCGCCTGGAATATTAATGGTACAACCGGTCCCCGTTCCTCAAAATTTGATTGATTTTATTCAGAGTGGTTCAAAATTTTTAATCGCCGGCCACCATGAACCCGATGGTGATTGCGTAGGAAGTCAGCTGGCCCTTACGTCTGTTTTGAAACGCCTTGGCAAAGAAGCGATCTCCTGTTCGGCCGGTCCCTTCAAACGGACCGAGATTGTGCCTTTCGCGGGCCGGTTTACGGATCGGATTGGGGAAACGGAGCGGGAAGGGAGCCGGGTTATCGTTGTGGACTGTTCCGCGGCGGACCGTACCGGCGGCCTGGAAGGGGCGCTCAAGGGGCTTCCCACGGCGGTCATAGACCACCACGCTACCGGCCGTGAGGCCCCTCCCGGTACGGTGGTGTTCCTGGATACCGAAGCCCCATCGGTCACTTATATGGTTCTGGCGGTCATCGAAGCCCTGGGTCTTACCCCAACCCCGGAAGAAGCGGAATTCCTCCTTTTCGGCCTCTGTACGGATACGGGATTTTTCCGCCATGTGGATGCCGGCGGGGCCGAAACCTTTGTCCGGGCTTCCAGAATGATACGGGCCGGGGCAAACCCCAAAGAAGTATTCCGGGCCATACACGGCGGGAAGAGTCTCGGTTCCCGTATACTCCTGGGGCACATTCTTTCACGGGCCGAAACCTATTACGGGGGAAAGCTCGTCTATTCATTCGAAACGTATGAAGACACTCAAAAATTCGGTCTCGAAGGCCGGGATTCCGATAGTCTTTACCAGTTGCTGCAATCCGTTGCCGGGGTTGAGGCCATAGCGGTGATACGCCAGGAAAGTGCCGATACCTGTACCGTGGGCCTGCGGAGCCGGGACCGGGTTGACGTGGCGGAAATCGCCGCCCGGTTCGGCGGCGGGGGCCATAAAAACGCCGCAGGTGTCAAGATTGCCGGTACCATCAACGATCTCAAACCCAGGCTGATAGAAGCCTTCGGCAGCCAGTTCGGGTAATTTCACAAGGGCCGCCGGCCGTACCCAACCTTCTCCCTGTCCGCAAAGAATTCCTCAAAAAAATAGTGACATATGTCATTTTTATCCAAGCAAAACCGCAGGTTCGATCCGTCTATTCCGATAAATCTATCAAAGGGAGCTATAAAAAATGGGAGAAATTCTGCCATTGGATTCTTTTTTGCACGAATATCGTGAAAAAAAACTGAGGAAAAAAGAACTGGAAGGTATCATTTTGGAGTACATATTAAAAAACAGCAACCGGTTCAGCCTGCACCGTTGGCCTAAGGACGAATGTATCGATTTTCTGTGCTGGCTTTATCCCCGCATCGGCCGGGCTATAGACAAGTACCGGAATACGGGTTCCTCCTTTGACGCCTATGTTGCCGCCATGATCCGGTGGGCCTCCAGAGAATATATCCAGATGGAAGTCAGCCATCGCATAACCGAACAGACATACTGGAACATATATTCCCAGGAAATGGCGGTATGCGAACATGAGCCGGCTTACGGCAGCGGCGCCGTACCGTTTAAGCCGGTCAACAATCCCCGGCAGGCGCTCATGCTGCTTCTTAAATCGTACTATTTTATATCCGAAGATTTTATCGACAGGGCCGCGCCGGCCGTAGGCATGACCAAAGAGAGGCTGAAACGCCTTATCGAACAACTGCGGAACATGAGGGTCCTCCATGACGAAGCCATTAAAGACACCCAGGAACGTATTTACACCCTGTATTACCGGTGTATCAGCTTTGAAAGGCGGATGAACGCCGCGCCCGCAGGGTCCGCCAGGAAAGAAAAACTGAAAATACGGCTGGAACGGTCCAGAAAGCAGCTTGCTTCCATGAGGAAGCGCTTCGGGCGGATGCGGACCGGGCCGACC
>JAIRSL010000082.1 GCA_031255475.1 Treponema sp. | reverse complement strand
TTTTTGTCCTTTCGGCGTTTCTGGCGTTTCTGTTTCCGGGGCCCGCGGGGGTCCTGCTTTTTTTGGACGAAGGCCTCAGGCTCAGGCTGCTCAAGTACGACTGGATAGAGGCGAATCCCGGCGAAAACCGCCGCAAAATCCCTTGGGACGCCCTGCTCATCGACGAGCGGGAAAAAACCGGGACCAGATCGCTTAAGAACTTCATCTTTCCCTGGAAGGATTAGCCGTTCATTCGGTTTAGCCCGCGTCCGCGGCCTTTAAATCTGCGGCTTCGCAAGACCGCAGACCGGGAAACCGCAAGCGCCCGGCCCTGAACGCACCCACTTTATGAGAACAACATACCCCGGCCTTTTAGTCTAAACTTGACCCGCAGAATTCTTTTTTACCGCGAACAAGATGATATATGGGTAACGGAGAAGGAAAAAGGGACAAGAGCGCGTTTTTAGACATTGCGTGCGAGAAGCTGGGGATGAGCGCGGAGGAGTTTCTTGCCCCCAAGATTGTTATGAACTGTTATAAGCTGTCTGTCCTCATAGATATAGGCCGTATAGGGATTTAAGGCATAATAATCTTTTATGTCAAATTGAGAACGATCTAATCAGAATATAATAATTCCCCCGGACATCAAGATTAAGCTGGGGGATGGCCCAAGGCCAGCGCATATAAAATAACATAAGGGATCAATGATTTGCCCAGAAGAAGACTCGAACTTCCATGCTTTAAGGGCACTGGTACCTGAAACCAGCGTGTCTACCAATTCCACCATCTGGGCGATTAATGAATTATACGCTATTCCTCTCAAAAAGTCAAGTCACGGTATCGGCCGAATAACCCGGCAAGAACCTTATCCTTTAACCGCCCCCGCCGTAAGGCCCCGGATGAACTGTTTACTCATCATAAGGTAAAGGGTCAGTACCGGGATAGCCGAAAGGGTCAGTACCGCAAGGACCTTGGACCAGTCGGTCTGGTATTGGCCGAAGAGCCGGGTCACGCCCAGGAGTACGGTTTTCGCCCGGTCATCGGTGATGAAGATCAGGGGGAACCAAAGATCGTTCCAGAAGGGGACCAGGTTGTAAATAGCCACCGTCGCCAGGGCAGGGCGGAGCAGGGGAGTGACGATGCGCACAAAAATTTGCAGGCGTCCCGCCCCGTCTATGATTCCCGCCTCGGTGAGTTCATAGGGGATCTCCCTGATGAATTCGGTGAGGACGAAGATCGCCACCGGAACGCCCATGGCAACGTAGATGGGGATGAGGGACCAGATGGTGTTGAGGAGTCCCATAAAGCGGATCTGTTCCAAAATATTGATGGAAGCGATCTTGATGGGGAGCATCATCCCGGCTATGCAAAAGAAGTGGACGCTCCGGGAGGCTTTTCCCCGCCAGTTCGCCAGGGCGTAAGAAGCCAGGGACCCGATGAGGAGGAGGATCAGCAGGGCCAGTAATACCACCACAAGGCTGTTCTTGAAATAGCCCATAAAATCGCCGTCCCTCAGTACCGCGCCGTAATTGCCGATGTTCCACTTTTTTGGAAGCCCCAGGGGACTTTGGTAAATCGAAAGCCGGTCTTTGAAGGAATTGATCACCATCACCCACAGAGGGAAGATGACGATGACGGACCAGACAACCAGTACGATATGGGAAGGGATATTCAGGTTCTGTTGTCTGATGGAATTTTTCGCCATGCCTTAATCCCTTCCCTGAGTTGCTTTGAGGGTGGGGATAACCCCCGCGCAGAGGACAAAAAAAGTGATGGTCGCGATGGCCGCCCCCAGGCCCGGATCCGGTATCCCCACGGGATGCTGGCCCGCGATTCCTATCCGGTAGAACAGGGTACCCATCAGGTCGGTGGCGTAATTCGGCGCGCCGTTGACGTTCTCCATGGCAAACACCACATCAAAGGCATTGAAGTTGTTCACGAAGGTCAGAATAGCGATCATCCCCACCACGGGCCTGATAAGGGGGAACTTGATGCGCCGGAATATCTGCCAGCCGTTGGCCCCCTCAATTATGGCGGCTTCGAAGTAATCGTTGTTTATGTTCCGCAAAGCCGCCACGAACATCATGCAGGGAATCCCCACCCACTGCCAGCAGGAGACCAGGGATACCACCGTAAGAGCGGTCGCCCTGTCCCCAAGCCAGGGCCGGGCCAGGAAGCCCAGGCCGATCTTCTCCACAAACGGGCCGATCCATACCGGATTCAACAGGAGTTTCCAGAGATACCCGGTAACCAGCACCGCAAAGGTGACGGGCATAAAAATCACGGTTTGATAGAACTCCCGGCCCCGCATGGTCTTATGGGTCAGCAGGACGGCGAAGAATATCCCCAGAACATTTTGAACCGCCAGATGAACCAGAAAGAAGTACAAGGTATGGCCGAAAGCCCCCCAATACCGCACGGAATACCGCTCCAGGGTAAAGAGCTTTTTGAAATTGTCGAAACCGACGAAACTGCGGCCTATCCCAGCGGAACCCGTATAAAGGCTCAGACGAAGAGAATTCAGCAAAGGCCAGGCCATAAACAGGACGTAGAAGGCCAGCGCGGGAATCAGATAAGGAATCCAGGCCAGCGCAGCCGCAGTTCCGCTTTTTTTCATCTCACCTTCGCCGCCTCTGCTTCCATGGCGTCCGCAGCCTGCCGGGGGGTCAATTCACCCTTGAGCACCTGGATCACCGCCTGGTTCATGGGGGCATAGAGGTCCATGAGTTTGGGCCATACAAACCGCGCGTCCGTTTCCTTGCCGGTATTCAACGCGAGGAATTCATTGGCGTGGGGATCCGCAAGCTGAATGGGGAAGTTGATCATGGGGAAGAAACCCAGGGGCAGGCTCGTGGAGGCGGTAGAGGCGCCTTCCCGGGACGCAAGCCAGGCCAGGAAATCCCGGCATTCATTGGGATACTTCGTCTTCGTGTTATACGTGATGGCCATATCGGGATGGAAGGTAATCCGGGTCTCCCTGCCGCGGGGAGCGGGCATGGCGAAGAGCCCCCATTCAAAGGGAGCGTCCGCGTATACGCCGGCCGTCCAGGAACCGTCCATGAACATGACCGCCTGCTGGGTGTTAAACAGGGCCTGGGAATCGTTGTAGGTCACCGCTTCAAAGCCCCTGGGCAGGTATTTCGCAGCGTCGGCCATGGCCTGGAACGCGGCGACGAAATTAGCGTCATTCAACTGCTTGGTCCCGTCTTCGTATCGGACACGGTCCGCCGCCCCGCCGGTAAAGTTGGGGAGCATCCCAAGGAAAATTACTTCCAGGATGTCCCACTCATCCGCCACGCCGTTGGCCAGGGGCGTATACCCCTTGGAAGCCAGGGTCCCGCAGAGGGCGAGGAAATCTTCGTAGGTTTGGGGAATGGAGAGGCCCTCTTTCTGGAAGATGGTCTTATTGTAATACACCGCGTGGGATACCGCCGCAAAAGGAACCGCGAACATCCTGCCGTCGCTCATGCGCCAGGGCGCCAGGTTGCTTTCGGTAAAATTTTCGGTAACTCCGGGAATACCGGTACAGTCCCCGAAATACCCGGCATTGAAGAGTTCCTGCCCCGTGGCATAGGAACGGGCGTACATCAGATCCGGACCGGTTCCGCTGTCCAGTTGCAGCCTGAGGGTCGCGTTATAATCCGGCGGATTGGTGGGCTGGAACCGGATCTCCACACCGGGATTCATCCTGCCGTATTCCGCCAGCAGCGCATTCACCTGGGCCACGTCGTCGGCCCGCCAGGAACCCATGGTCAAAACCACCTTGCCCGGCGCGGCCGGCTCCTTACTTCCCCCCGCGTAAACGGGCAGAACCAAAACCGCGGCAAGCGCGATAAGGCTTACCGGAATAAAAAATTTCTTCATCTTTTTTCCTCCATAACAAAAAATAAAGTTTTATAATGGCGCTATTTGTTACCGGTGTCAAGCGAGAGGATCGCGGGTAACGCGGGCAATGAGGACGAAAGTATCGCGGAACGCTTACGGTTCTTTCAGGTCTTTTTCGGCCGGGACTTGAAAATCCGTTCCAGCCGGGTGTTTATTTTTTTCAGGTTGAAGTCTTCGGGGTCAAATTTCCCCAGCCATTCACGGGTTTCTTCGTATTGCTCATCGGTTGGGTCTTTTAGTATTTCAAGCGCATCCATATAACCCCAGGCGCCTCCCGAATCCTCCGGCGGGCCCGCCCGTTCTCCCTCAAGGCAACGGACGCGCGGCAGATATTCGTCCCCGCCGGCGCGGGTGGTTTTGGACACCGTGATCTCGTGCTCCCAGGAATCCCCAAAATCGTAGAGATAGGTGAATTTTTGTCTTGACCGCAAAGGCAGATCGCAAAGACGGACGGCGTCTTCATCGGCTACATCGTCATCGTCAAAACCCATAACATCTATTCTTCCATATTGCGTTGACTTAATGGTAAAGGAATGCATATGACCGTCTTCCCACCCAAAGGCAATCTGTAGAATGATGTGGAGATCTCCCAGAGTACATTCACCGGGAACGTTCAGCATCCGCCATATCGGCGGCTCGATTTCCGCAATGTTTACCCGCAGCACAT
>JAIRSL010000030.1 GCA_031255475.1 Treponema sp. | reverse complement strand
GAACAGCGAACAGGCTATGCCCCTCTTGTCCAGTTCCACGATTGTCTTTTCAAAGGTGGGCCAGTAGAGTTCCTCGAAGGCTTTCATGTTGATGAACGGCGCAAGGTGCAACGGAATGAAGGTGATAAGCCCCGGTCCGACAACCGGCGGGGTCGCCATCTTGATCATCAACGGAGTGATCGCTTCCACCGCGGCCTTTACCTTGTCCGGGCAACGGCGTATGTCCATCGATATTGCCTTGAATCCCCGGAGCTGATCCGCGAGGAAATCAAAGGGCGCTTCTATCATCTGGTTCGTTATCATGCCGGGGACATAGCCGTACTTTGCTCCCATGCGAGCATAGACCGCGCCCTGGGCGGCGGCAATGTTTTTCCACGCGCCGTAAGCCGTTGCAAGATTCATCGCATTGGTAACCGGATCCTTGTCAATGGCCGCGCAGACTCGGGGCAAAAACCTTTCCATGATGGTCTTGACCGGAGCGGCGATAAAATCATCGTAATCCTCGACACGCATGGTCTCTATTTCCGGGTGCTGGACGGCTCCGTTGGAACCGGTAATCCAGTTTCGCGCTCCCAAAAGCTGGTAAATGGAGGCAAACCGCATATTTCGTGCGGGCATGCAGTCCGCGACAAAGTCCGCACAGGTCTTGTCGTAGGCTTTTTCCGTAAGTTCCATGCTGTAATGGGACTTCATCATATCCACGCCGGCGTGACTACAGGCAGCTTCCAGCGTAAAGTTGGGATTGCAGAATACCCGTTTGGGCTTCTTGCCAGACAAAAGGTCATTGCGTACCTGCGTCCGTTCTTTTACTAACTCTTCAACCGTACTCATTTCAAACTCCTTAATTGGCGGTTTTTTTAGCGTCTATTTCCGCTTGGTACTGTACGACCATTTCCCTCGTCAGGCGGTAGCCGAAAAGCATGATGACGATGCCTAAACAGAGGAAAATTCCGGGGATAAGGGCAAAGGCTGCTGTGGCTCCTTTCTTGAGCGCGTCTGTGGCCTGGGCAGGGTCGACTTTTGCGTCAAATCCGACCAGCATAAGGCTGATGTTGAGTATCAGCGCCCGTCCGACTACGGCGAATTTCAGCGGGAAGGTCTGTAACCCCATGATCCATCCGCGTGAGTCAACGCCTGACTTCCACTGGGCGTAGACCGCCGTGTCCGCGTACAACGCCGAATTGCAGGCGTAACAGATACCGTAGCCAAGCTGCACGATTGACATGAAGAAAATCACCACGCCGGCGTTGAGGTACGAGAAGTAGGATATAAAGGCCGAGGCCGCCATAGCCGCGTATGTACCGACCACCGTCCAGCGTGCCGTAAACTTTTTGGCAAGAAAGGCCGCGACAAAAGCGCCCAATGCGGCGCAGATATTGGAAATTAGCACATAACTTACCATGAGTCCCTGGTTTTGCGCCGCATACCGGAAGTAATATATAGCGGCGGCGGCAGGCACAAACTTGATGATGTATTTGGGGAAGTCTCCAAGGATCAGGAAGCAGAGATGCGGATTCTGGAACAGGGCTTTGACCATGTCTTTGGCGGAAGATTTTGTCTTACTGCTCTTCTCTGCCAGCTCTTCTGTAGCTTCAATCTCCTCGTAACCTTTGGTCGACCGAAAGTTCACCCAATAACCGAACACCATGACCACGCCTAGCAGGAAGGCCAACGCGCCGAAACGGTTCACCTCGCCGACTACGCCGCCTAACACGGTCGCCAGCGGAAGCCCGAGGTACGAGAAGAATACTCCCGCCAGTTGATTCCATGTGGCCCGCGACGAGGCGAGGGCGGCCCTGCCTTCGGGGGTGCCGCCCGCCACACTGACCAGCGTGGCATTTGCCGCATAGGGCAGGTTCCACGCGATATGGCTCAATATTGCTCCAAGCAAAACCACGACATACGATACCGTCCCTTCACCTATCTTCAAAAACTGGAATGCATACAGGAAAGGCACTATCCACGGAACCATGATGAGCCATGAGCGGTAGCGCCCCCATTTGCCCGGCTTTGCCGCATTGATGATGCCGCCGTATATCCATGACAGGAATGCGTCCACCATGCTCGCGATAAGCGAAATGGTCGTTACAACTTCCGTGGCGAACATTGCGACGTTCGTCATAAAGAAGTTCCAAAAGAAGGTTTCCACATTGGACATGATGGTAAACCAGCAGTCTCCGAATCCGTACCAAAACCTTGTCGCTTTGGTAATCGGCTTTGGCCCGTTCTGTCGGGCAGTTTCGTTTTCAGCCATTTTTAGCCTCCTATAAAATTAGGCAACTTCTGTTACCTGGGTTTCCTTCCTATCAGCCCTTTGCGGAAGGCTGTCAGGTACTTGCGGCAGTTCCGGTCCCGTCCCAGCAGGGCTTCCACCGCATACAGCGTCGAGCGCATATCGTCCGAGGTGGGGTCCATGATCGCGCTGTCCATGCCGGCGCTCATTGCCAGCGTCAAAAACTGCTGGTTTATGGCCTTGCGGTACGGCATCCCGAATGAAATATTGCTTAAACCGGAGGTGATGTGGATGCCCGGATACTTGTTCTTGATGCTTGCGAGCGTCTCGTTAAAGCTCAAAAGGGAAGCGCTGTTTGTACTGATCGTTGTTACCAGCGGGTCGATAAAGAGGCGGTCAACCGCGATGCCATAACTTTTTGCCTTTTCCACGATGGTAACGGCGATGTCGAATTTTACCTTTGCGTCCGAAGAAATGCCGTTGTTGTCGCAGGTAAGCGCCACGATTTTCCATTCAGAATCCGCCACCTTGGGCAGCAGAATCTCGCATTTTCCATGTTCCTCAGAAACAGAATTGAGCATCCCCGGCCTTTTTGCCAACGGGATCATGTCCAGAATGACGTTGCAGTCCGAGCTGTCGATGCAGAGAGGCGTATCCACCGCGTCCTGCACGACACCGATTAGCCATGCGAGGGTTTCCCGCTCCAACTCCGGGCTGGTACCGGCCGCAACATCAATGTAGTCCGCGCCCGTTTCGGTCTGCCTTACCGCCAAATTCCTGATAAAAGCTTCATCACGTTCCGCTATGGCCTTGGCCGTTGCGGGAATTGAACCGTTAATTTTTTCACCAATAATAATCATAGTCTCTTCCGTCCTTTTCATTTTCGCACTGTGCCCTGCGGCACCATGATCCATGCTATTACGGGCCGGATCGTCCGTAAAACGAAAAAAATTTTGATTGCCACAACTGTAAATTGTGGTAAAATAGAATCATGGAGTACCATCAGCTTCTTAACTTTCTGGGAGTCTGCGAGGAAAAGAACTTTACCAAGGCTTCCAGACGGCGTTTTATCACCCAACAGGGTATAAGCAAATCTATCAAAGAACTTGAGAAGGAACTGGATGTCCCGCTGTTTTTCCGTACCCGGCAGGGTGTCGTGCTGACCGAATTCGGCAGCGCGTTGGAAAAGGCGGCAAAATCGTACATTGCCCAGTACGATTATATGCTCGATACCATCAAACAGCTCAAGGACACGTCACGGTCATACATATCGATAGGTATCGTGAACGGCTTAAACGACGTACTGCCGTTGAACTTCTTTAAGAACTTCCTGGACGCGCACGGGGATATCTCCCTCAATCTGATGAGTTTTACCGATGACGAGTGTCAGGACGCGATAGCGGAACACAAGCTGCAACTGGGTTTATCTCCCGCTCCGGTAGATTCCGCCCGCTTCGAGTCGCGGTTCAACAAAAAGAGCAAGATCGGCCTTATAGCGGGGAAAGGGCACCGGCTTTCGGGACGCGCGTCTATAAGGATGAAGGAATTGCGGGACGAGGAGGTGGTCATCCTTAACAACAACAAGTACCTAATTGATATGTGCGCGGCGAACGGGATACGGTCGATAATCCATCTTAAAGCGTCCGAAATAAGCCTTATCTACGAGCTTTGCAGTACGAACCGTATCGTGGCATTCTGGGCAGATTCGATATACCGCTTTCCCGGCCTGGCCCATATCGGTGTCGAGGACATGGACGTATATCGGGAATACCACCTGATCATCAACAAGTACGTTTACATAAGCGAGGCCGCCGAACGTTTCGTCCGCTACGCCGAACAGGAACTCGCCAAAGCCGACCCCGAATGACGGTTTCAAAGCCATGATTCAAAGGTTTTTACTGTTTCGATTTGTGAAATTTCTGAAAAATGTCTGTCAAAGGTTGCTACAGAAAGTCCGCGTGAATGAGCGCAGGCCGCTATCCATATATCGTTATCCGGAATTGGTTTTCCCTTTTTTTTTTAACTCCAATTTTATTTCGGCATAAGACATACACGCCTCGTCATCAATGGGGATAATCTCCATGCAGGACAATACTTCACGAAAAATATTAAAATTAGCCTCGCGCCGGGTGGAATTGGCGGCAGCAAAATACAGTTCCCCAGTCACGATGATGGACGTATATAGGTTTTCAATACTCTTGACCATGTTAATGGCTACCGGATCTTTATCAAGCATTTTGGTAATGACATTTGTATCAAGAATACTACCATTCGTCATGATTTACCCTTTCAGTGTCCAGAAGAGTTTTTTCCATCTCAAGAAAATCTTCATGCGATATGCTCCCGGCAAGGCTCAGCAGGCGATCCTTTTTTGAAACGTCCGCATCTTTGCCGGAAATAAGAGTGATTATTGCTCCCTGATTAACTTCTGCCACAACCGGACTTTCCGGAATAAAGGCATATCCGTCATAATAGGCTTTTATAGCA
>JAIRSL010000026.1 GCA_031255475.1 Treponema sp. | reverse complement strand
CAACAGCGAATCCTACGCAAGCGACGATGTTTTTACGAAAAACATTGTCCCCCTGGTGGAAAGTCTTATGACCGAACGGCGTGATTTTTGGCGCGGCGTACCGCCTGATGAGGGCATGGCAAAACTAAAGGCGTTCGGCATCGCACTGGAGGACAATACCGGGCCGCAGTTCAAAAATAATTTTTTATCGCTCCTCGGTTCAACAGAATACCGGGGCAAACCGATGGAGGCAGCCCAATTCTTAATAAAGAACGTACTGCCTGAAAACCGGGAGGCGTTGAACGTCTGTTTGTCGGAACGCGGCTTTCGAGGCCCGGAGGAAACCAAAAAGATATTACGCCGGTGGATGAGAGAAGACGGGCTTGAAAAACGGACGGAAAAAGAACCGGCGTCTATCGGACGGTAAGGAGGATATAAGCATGAAGGACTATGTTGTTTCAACACAGGACGAATATGACAATATCAAAAATGATAAGGACGCCCGGATCATCATCAGAAATACCGCCTGCATTATCGAAGTGAAAGGGAACGAGCGGGTTACCGCCGCATACGCCAGCCATGTCAGTGCGGGAGAAAACGCCGTTATTGAAGCGTTGGAGAACGCGGAAGTAACCCTCCATGATTCGGCTGAATCCACAACCCGTGATACCGCGCGGGTTTCCGCGTTCGGCAACGCAACGGCTTATTGCTATGGAAATTCGACGGTATTCGCGTATGAGAACTCAAACGTTTTCGTGTATAACGATACAAACGTTCAGAGCTTCGAAAAGGCTGTCATAAAAGCCCACCATAACACCCATGTTACCGCATACGGGAACAGCTATGTTTTGGCAAGGAATCAGGCGGCCGTTGTCGCCTATGAAACGGCCGTCGTCCGATCCGCTGACAATGTTCTGGTCCACGCCTTCGGAAAAAGCAAGGTTGACGCCGCAGGCCGTTCACAGGTTATAGCCCGTGGTGAGAGCCACGTACACGCAGGAGATAACGCCCGGGTCCGGTCCTTCGATTCAAGCTATGCCGAGGTCATGAATGAAGCCTCCGTTATCGCGAAAAATTCGTCCCGTATTGACGCACGGGAGAACGCGAAGATTATTGCTTCAGATGAGGTTACCGTTGACGCGATTGGTAATGCCCGCGTTACCGCTACGGGGAGGGTGACCGTCGAGGCTTTTGATTCTGTCCGTGTTGAAGCAAAAGGCAGTATCAAAATCTACGCCCATGATTCGGCGGCGATAATAGCGGAAGGGAACGCATCGGTTCATGCCTTTGGAAACCCGGACATAACGGGCGGGCCGGGGGTATCCGTCGCCCGTTTTCCCGCCGCCCCGCTGTCTTTGCCCGGTGAGGAAAATACGGCGGAGAATTTCGGGAAAAACTATATGGCCCTGGCGAAGGCCAGAGAATTCCGTCATAACCCCGTCCACGCCGGGAGGCTGCTCATAAGAAACGCCGGGCACGGAAACCGGGAAAAAATCCTCCTCATGCTCTATAAGAACGGCTGCCATAGCAGGCGGGATATTAGAGACTATCTCCTGAAACTCTCCGCGGAACCCGGGAGGCGGTCAGGCGATCATGAGCTTGAACGGTAATAAAAGGAAACGCCGTTGAAAAAAGAACAGGAAGAAAAGTATTATGCCCGTCTCAATACTATCATCAATCAGTATAACCGCAGCCACGCTAACCACGCGGTTACGCCGGATGAACACTATACCTCCTCCCTGGCGGAGTTTATCATAACTTTCTACCCCCGCCTTACCCGAAACCTTTTGAACGGATCCGTCTACACGGTCCCCAAAACGCCCTTTTCAGATCGTATTGTCCCGGCCATTATCAACGCCGCCAATAAAGGAACGGTGGTATCCGTCAGGGACGCTCAGGGAAAACTGAAAATTTACGCCAACGCCGGAAAGGACGATAAAAGTAATAAAAAGCGTGTCCTGGTACTTGACGGACATGAAAGGGATGCGGCGAAAAACAACTACCTGTATCTCCTGGCTTACCGTATCCTGAAAGACGACATCCGGTATGTGTCCCATAATGAAAAATATTTCCGGGTAAAAAGTTTCGCGTCACCTTCCCCCGAACTCCCGGCAAAAAGAAATACCGTAACGGCAAAAGGGAAATTTGAGCGGCGGTTTAAGGCCCTGATACGAAAACAGGGAACGGGCTCTTCCCCCGCCCTTACCGCCCGGTACATCTTTGCCGCCATGACCTGTAGCGATAAAAGAAAGCTTAATGCTTCCCTCAAGACGATGGGGGTTGCAACCGGGACCGATATGGTCAAACTCCTGCAACGCTGGAAAGCGGAAGCCCTGCGGGAAAACCCCCTTCCCCGGCATACCCCTTCACGGGAGCTTGCGGGATACGGCCGGTAAATGATCCAGCTTCAATTTGACTTCGGGGAGTTTGTCAGACGTCCGGGGGAAAACCCCGATTTTATACAGCCTTTCCCCTGGCCCCCTACGCCCCGGCCGGAAACGATTCACCGGAGGGCCATCAACCCGCCCAAAGACACCAGTATCTATTCCGTTGTTGGCAACAGGATAGAACTTAACCATGAACGATACCCGACAAAACGGGGATGGAAAACCCTGAACAACCTTTTAAGCGTCTACCGGGACAAGCGGTTTGAAACCGTGCGGTATCTCCTGGTGGATAAATGGGGGATTATCCGCGACCATGCAGCCGTCACCAGTTACGCCACGAACCGTTGTAAAATCTTCCCCGATGATTTTTCCGGGAGAGACTTTGTTGACCAGATAAAGGAACAAGCCGGGCGTAATTCGTATAGCATAATCCTCATCCATAACCACCCTTCAGGCAGGACCTATCCAAGCGAAGATGATATTGCGATTACCAGGTATTTGGAGGAGGCTTTCGGCAGGCGGTTCGCCGGCCATGTCATTCTCGATCACGGAGCCTTCGGCCTCTGCCTCCCCGGCAAAAGTTTCGAAACCATTACCCTTCCGGTTCAAGGCGACGATCCCCTGGTTAAGCCTGATACCAAAGCGTATTTTGGCATAGACATGGTTGTTGCCGACGATGAGAAGTTTTCCATCCTGAAACACGCCTTGCAGGTTGACGGTATCCATTCCTGGAACGACACCGATTGGGTTCCGGTTTTCTTTGCCAACGCGGCGGGCATTACCCGGGCGCTTCATTATTACGGGACTGATGAATTCACCCGGGAGAAAGCCTCAAGGCATATCGTGGACAAAACCATCATGATAGGCCGCCAGTGCGGGGCGGTCTGGGCGTTCCCGGTTACCGGCAACCAGGCCATGCTGGAACCCCTTTCCCGGATAACCCGGGAAACCCGCATTTTCAGGGATTTCTACGTGAACGGGACTACGGCATCTTCCCTGGGGTTGGGAGGATCGCTTGCCCGGCATTACCCGCCTGATACCAGGTTTGCCGCAACCTTTCCGGTCCGCCCGGACGTTCCCCCCCCGGAACGGGAACGGCAGGCGGCTGAAAACAGGTTAGCTGACGGGGCAGGAAACAGACAGGAGGAGCAAACGATGGAAAAGCCAATGCCGGAAGGCAAAGAACTAAGCCGCGAACAACACAGGGCGGTAGTGGAATTTCTGGACCGGTGTTCGACACCGCCGAATGACGCGCTTATGCGGGATTACGTGCGGGAAATAACCGGGATCAGGGAATTTAAATTCCTGGAAGCATACCTCCCTCCCTATGACAACGATAGCCCGGATGTATACCGGGATCGGCTTACAGAAGCTCACCGGCGGGAACTCCGGTCCTACTCGGAACGGTTTCCCGACGAACCGTACCATGAGTTTACATCGTTACCGATTCTTCTTGAGGAAGGCGACCGTGTTACCCGCACCCCGCTTGATTTTCTCGCTTCATGCCGGGATATTGAGGACGCCCCGGTGTACCGGGAAGCGCACGGCAGCGAAACCCCGTTCCCGCACGGTTCGATCAGGGCGGTCTCCCCGCAGAAAATAGCCTTGTTCCATGAAGGGGCGTCCCTGCCGCTGCTTCTCACGGACAATACTCCCGCGAATTGGGCGAATCTCTATACCCGGGCCAATGACAGCGGCATAAACGTCAACGGGATAATCCCTGAGCCGGAGGAAAGGGAAAACCTGGGAGCAGGTATACTCAGCGCATCGGAAGACCGCCTCCGGAACGCCATGTCCAGGGAATGGCAGGAGGAAGAATTCAGAAAGGACTGCGCGTTGGCACAGTCAATGGCCG
>JAIRSL010000286.1 GCA_031255475.1 Treponema sp. | reverse complement strand
CGATTATCTTTTTGCTCATAAAATTTTCTTTTATAATACGGTATCATAATAATGCGGTATCATTATTTCCTTGTCAATAGACTGCGATACAACAATTCTCATTTTCATTCCAAGTCTTCTTCGGTTCTGATAAAGACCAGGAAATCCCGCCAGGTTTCATGCTCTTCCCATGCCCAGAATTGTGTTGAAGATTGTATCACCCGGTTCTTCAGTACGCTGTTGTGCTCATTCTCTATCTTCCACCGGGCCCGGCCGCTAAATTGCCGGTCCGCCGATACGTGATATTGTGATTTTGCTTCCGCTGCGGTATACTACCTATCATTGACTTGAAAAAGGAGCCTTCCATGATTCTGGCTTGCGGCGAAGCGCTGATAGATATGGTCCCCCGGATTTTACCGGAAGGAGAGACCGTTTTCCTGCCCTGTCCCGGCGGCAGCCCCTACAATACCGTCATTGCCATAAGCCGGCTCGGGACGCCGGCGGCTTTTTTGGGAAGGATCTCTACGGATTTTTTCGGGGAAATCCTGATCAGCCGTCTGGTTCAAAACAAAGTTCGTACCGGATTAATCGTGCGGTCCTGCGAAACTTCCACCCTGGCTTTCGTCAAACTTGAAAAAGGCAGAGAGCCCCGCTATGTCTTCTATACTGAGGGAAGCGCCGACCGGTCCCTGACGCAGGCCGATCTTCCCGCGTCCCTTCCGCCCGATATCGGGTGTATCCTGTTCGGGTCCATTTCGATGACCATGGAACCTGCCGCCTCCTCTATCGAGGCCCTCGTGCGCCGGGAGGGGATGCGGGGACAAGACGCGCCGGTCATCTCCCTGGATCCTAACGTGCGGCCTTTCATGATCCCCGATAGGGCGGCCTATGTTAAACGTTTTGAGGGCTGGGCTTCCTGTTCGACCATCGTCAAGGCTTCCGAAGCGGACTTTGAGTTTATCTACCCCGGCCTGGGACTGGAAAAATCCCTGGAGAGGATCCTGTCCCTGGGGCCGTGTCTGGCGGTTACCACCCTGGGGCCCGAAGGCGCGCTGGCCCTGCTCAAACGGAAGGACGGAACCATACTCCGGGTGGCCGTTCCGGGGATCGCCGTATCGGTGGCGGACACCATAGGCGCGGGGGACACGTTCCACGGCGCATTCCTCGCCCGGCTGGAACTCCGCAGCCGTATGTCCCGGCAGGCCGTATCCGCCCTTACGGAAGACGAACTCCGTGAGGCCCTGTTCTTTGCCAACAAAGCCGCGTCCCTGGTCTGTTCGCGCCGGGGAGCGGAACCGCCGGTCCTTGCCGAGGTGGAGGCTTTCATCTGATGGGGGGCAGCGGTTTCGGGACGATTTTTACCGTTACCACCTTTGGGGAGTCCCACGGTCCCGCCCTGGGTTGTGTCATTGACGGCTGTCCCGCCGGCGTCCCCTTTTCCGAAGAGGATATACGCCGTGAACTGAGCCGCCGGCGTCCTGGCGGCGGAGGGCCCGCCACCACCCGCTCCGAGCCGGACGAGCCGGAAATTCTTTCCGGTGTGTTTGAAGGCAAAACCCTGGGAACCCCCATCGCCATCATGGTACGCAATACCGCCCAGCGCCCCGGCGACTATGACAGCCTGAAAGACGTATACAGGCCGGGCCACGCCGACTGGGTTTGGGAAGCCAAGTACGGGTTCCGGGATCACCGGGGAGGCGGCAGGAGTTCCGGGCGGGAAACCCTGGGCAGGGTTGCGGCGGGCGCGGCGGCCAAGGCGTTTCTCTCCGGGTTCGGCATAACGGTCCGGGCGTGGACTTCGGCCGTCGCGGGAATAGACTCCCCCGGCCCTGGTGAAAGCGGTTTTGACCTTGACGAGGCGGAACGTAATCCCCTGCGGGTCCCCCACCGGGAGACCGCCGAACGGATTCTTAAAGTGATAGAAAAATTGCGCGCCGAAGGGGACAGCGCCGGCGGGATCGTTTCTTGTTCGGCGGCCGGCCTTCCGCCCGGCTTGGGAGACCCGGTCTTCGGGAAGCTGGATGCCCGGCTCGCCGCAGCCGTGCTTTCCATCGGGGCCGCCAAAGCCGTCTCGTTCGGCGCCGGTTTCGCCGCCGCTTCTTCACGGGGTTCCCTTCAGAACGACCGGCCCGTATTGAAAAACGGCATTGCCGGTGACGGCGGCGCGTCCTGCCCGCTTCCCCCCGGAGTCCCCGATCTGGAATATGAAACCAACAACGCGGGCGGCGTTCTGGGCGGAATCTCTACGGGTATGCCGCTGGAATTCACGGTGGCTTTTAAGCCCATAGCTTCAATTTCCAGGCATCAGGAAACAGCGGATCGGGAAGGAAATGTTCGGGATCTGGCGATTCAGGGTCGCCACGATGTATGCGTCTGCCCCCGGGCAGTACCGGTAGTGGAAGCCATGACCGCCCTGGTCCTGGCGGACCTCCTTCTTCTCAACCGGAGCGGACGGACATGACCGCGGGTATCATTCCGCCGGCAATTTAACGGTACAAAGAGGCTGTTTAAAAACCGCTTTAGGAGGCAAACCCGGCTCGCGGCGTTACGTTGACAGCAAAATATCAAAACCACTATCATTTTTACTATGAAACAATTTGATTATTTCACGGATAAAATTCCCGCGATAGACGCGAAATTTGAGGCCCAAAAGATCGCCTTCTCTCCCCTTACGTTTCAGGCGATCCGGGCCCTTTTGGAACTGGGTATTTTGAGGAAGATTGCCGATGTCGGGGAGACGGGGCTTACCCGTGCCGAAGTCTCCGGGGCGGCGGGAGTTTCCCTCTATGGCGCGGGAGTGCTGGCGGAAATCGCCCTGGGCATGAACGTGCTGAAACTCAGGGCCGATACGGCCGGCGGCCCGCCGGAACAAGAGCGGTTCGTACTGGGGAAGATCGGCTGGTTCCTGTTGGAAGACGACATGACCCGTATCAATTTTAACTTTGTGAACGATGTATGCTATAAAGGGGCTTTTGAACTTGCCGAATCAATAAGAAACGGGAAGGCGGAAGGGCTTAAGGTCTTTGGGGATTCCTGGCGTACCATCTACGATGCCCTCTCGTCCCTGCCGGAGAAGATAAAAGAAAGCTGGTTTGCCTTTGATCATTTTTATTCGGATATCGCGTTCCCCGGCGCGCTGCCCCTGGTGTTTGCCCAAAAGCCCCGGAGCCTTTTTGATATAGGGGGAAACACGGCGAAGTGGGCCGTAAGCTGCTGCCGTTACGATCCCGCCGTGAAGGTTACCATCATAGACCTGCCGGGACAGACGGCGGTGGCGGAAAAAAACGCCCGGGCCGCAGGATTCGCCGGGCGCATAGCCGTCTTTCCCTGCAACGTACTGGACGCGGCCGCCGCCTTTCCGGAAGGCGCCGATGCCGTGTGGATGAGCCAGTTTCTGGACTGCTTTGCCCTGGAAGAAGTGACGGAAATTCTTTCCAAGGTACGGCGCGCCGCGGGCCCCGAAACCGATGTCTATGTGCTGGAACCGCTCTGGGACCGGCAGCAGTTCGAGGCTTCCGCCTATTCACTCCAGGCAATATCCCTCTATTTTACCTGCATGGCCAACGGGAACAGTAAGATGTACCGTTTTGAGGAACTCAACACGGCGGTAGAAAAGGCCGGGTTTGAGCTTAAAACGGCCCATCACAATCTGGGTTCCAATCACTACTCCCTTCTCAGGTACAGAAAATGTCTGTGAGCGGCCGTTCCGCCGGGAACCGCCTCTTTGTCACCCGGTTCACCGCCTGGGCTCCCGGTTTCGGCGATTCCGGGGCATGGGACGAATGGGCCGGGGGAAGCAGGGATATTCCCCCGGTAAAGGACAGCCCGGACCTGGCCTTTACGGAACCCATATTCCGTCGCCGGTTAAGCCAAATTTCCCGCATGACCATACAGGTCCTGCACGATCTTCTGCCTTTTAAAGAAGATACGAAAGTGGTGTTTCTGTCTTTCCGGGGAGAAATAACCCAGCAGTTCAAGATCAACAGGATGATCATTGAGGATCAAGCCGTACTGCCGGCGGCCTTCTCCCTTTCGGTTTTCAATACCCCGCCGGCGCTGGCGGCTATGGCTCTGGGCCTTACCGCGGGATATACGGCGATCTACCCTGCGGACGGCTTTCGTTCCGCTTTATTGGCCTCCGCCGCCCCGGTCCTTTCCGGTTCCGCCCGCGAAATCGTCATGGTCTATGCCGATGAGTTCTGTCCCCCGGAATACGGGGATCTCCGCCCCGCGGACAACGCGCCCCTGGCCTTCGGCGCCGTCCTTGCGGGCGAGGCGGATTCCGGCGGCGGGGAACCGGCCATCCCTTTCCCGCTTCCCGGCGGCTCTTCCACCGGAACCGGCCCGGATACGCCCGGAGAGTTTTTGAAATATCTGCTCCGTTGCCGAAAGTCCCGGAACATTGAACGGGAGAAACCCGGTGCATAGTAAAGACCTGTTCAGGGCTGTCCTTGAGAAAACCCGGGCCGGCGAAGATACGGTACTGGCCACCATCGTGGCCGAAGCCGGTTCCGGCCCCAGGAGCGCGGGCGCCCACATGCTGGTAGATAAAAGCGGCAGGGTCTGCGGAACCATAGGCGGCGGGACCGTAGAGTACAAAGCCGTACAATTCGCCCAAAACCTTCTGGAACAGCGGCAATCCCGGCGCAGGACATACCATCTCTACCAGAACGACGAGGAAGAACTGGGCATGTTATGCGGCGGAGATATGGAAGTCTATTTTCAGTTTATTGCCGGCGGCAGTGAAACAACAACGGCTTTTGCGGAGGCTTGTCTTGCCCGTCTGGAAAAAGACGAGGACCTTTGGCTCTTTATAGATCTAACCGATGTTTCCGGCTGGACCATGGCCCTTTACGCGCCGGGCCTTCCTCCCGCAGGCATGGAGTTGAGCGAAGCCGATATAAAAGCCCTGACCCGGAACAAGGGGATTCTGGTCAAGACCGGGAACCGGCGCATTTACGGTGAACCCGTCAACTTTGCGGGTAAGGTTTTTATTTTCGGGGGCGGGCATGTAGCCCAGGCGCTGCAGCCGCTGCTTGCCGCCGTCGGTTTCCGCAGCGTTGTTTTCGATAACCGGGAAGATTTTGTAACAAGGGAGCTCTTTCCCACAGCCTTCGGTTTAATCACCGGCGATTATGACAACATCGGTGAAACCTGTGGTATATGTTCCAATGATTACGTAGTGATAGTAACCCACGCCCACGATCTCGCCGTCCTTAGGCAGGTGATACACAAAAACTGCGCGTATATCGGGGTCATCGGCAGTAAAACTAAAGCGGCGGCGCTTAAACGGGAACTGCTTGATGAAGGGGTAAGCGAAGAACTCTTTAACGGCATTAATCTTCCTATAGGCCTGCCGATACGATCGGAAACCCCGGAAGAAATAGCTGTCAGTATCGCGGGAGAGATGATCCTGCGCCGGGCGGAAAGAAGAGCCGGACAGGGCTGATACCGGGGGCGGATTATACGGACAGTCCGCAGCGGGAATCAGTTTTTTCCAGGATGGTTCCGGCTATTTCGGCAAACCCCTCGCCGCATTCCTGTTCCGCGACAAAGGCCGGCTCGTGTTTGATGCGCCCTTCATAACGGCGTATGTTTGCCACGGCGCACGCCAGGGGAAACCGGGCGAACATGGGTTCGTCGTTGGGGGAATCCCCCACAAAAACTACCTCCTCGTCGCCCGAACCGCCCCGCCACCCGAAGCGCCGTGAAAGAAACCGTTCCGCCATGGAAAGTTTGTCGTAGGTTCCCATCCAGACATTCACATGAATTGAGGAGATCTTCGCCATGGCCCCCTCTTCTTCCGCGATACGCCGCACCCGTTCCGCCTCGTCCAGGGAAAGCACCGGCTCTTCCTCGGCGAAATCCAGGGCCAGGTCGAAAAGCCGGGCGAACTGGTCCTTTGCCACCCGCAGTCCCCTCACTTCCGCCAGAGCCCGCGCACGTATACGCTCCAGCGCCGGATGATCGTTCCGTACCGCGTTGGGGTGGAAATCCTGCTTCAGGACGGGCCTGCTCCCGTCCCGGCCCTCTTCCCAAAAAGCCAGCGCGCCGTTCTCCCCGATCACGCCGTCCACCGGCCATTCCCGTGCGATAAGGTCGCACCAGCCTGCGGGCCGTCCGGTAACCGGAATGACCCTGAATCCGGACTTCCTGAGGGACCAGAGAGCCGCATACGATTCGGCCGGGAGCTTGCCCTCCCGGGTGAGGGTATCGTCTATGTCCATAAGCACAAAGCGTATCCCTGCCGCCTCGTCCCGCGTCATTCCGGTAATGGGTTTCATGAGCGCATGATATCACAGAACCCGCTGTTTTGAAAACCGCACACGATGGGAAACAGTATACCGGCGATCCGTGGAAACCCGGTTTTCCTTCAGAATTGAGAACTCTTATGGGATTACCGGAGATGAAACATTATGCGCAATAAAAACTGAGATTTTTGGTAAAATAACGGAAGACCGCTATACGTGGCGGCCCTCAGGGCCAGCGCATATAAATTACCCTGAACCGGAGGCGAAGGGGGATTGAAAAAGCAATTGTTCCAGATATT
>JAIRSL010000284.1 GCA_031255475.1 Treponema sp. | reverse complement strand
TTTACAGGCCCTGCGGCCCAGGCCGCAGGGCGTTTTGAACCTGGCGAACGGAGGACTTTCCGGTCCCTCCACCGGATAGAGAAGTATTACCGGGTTACCCGGATATGAAATGTTAAATTACTGCTTCGGACAGCGTTATGCTTTACGTTTATTCTTTGTTCGGGATACAATGAACATTCATGGACAACGCCGCCGCATTGAAAAATATTCTTTCCGACCCTTCCTTTGCCGAAAATATCGTGGTCGAAAAACTCCTCCCGGCCAGGGAAGGGGTTTACGCGCCTTTTCCCGAAGACCTGGACCCGGCCATTGCCGGCGCACTCAAACGGCGGGGGATTACCCAAATCTACAGCCACCAGAGGGAAGTGTGGGATGAAATACGCCGGGGCCGCCATGTGGTTGTGGTTACCCCAACCGCTTCGGGAAAGACCCTCTGTTACAACCTGCCGGTCCTCCAGGATCTGCTCAGGGACGAAACAGGGCGGGCCCTCTACCTCTTTCCCACCAAGGCCCTTTCCCAGGACCAGCAGTCGGAACTGAACGAACTCATCGGTCCCGAGGGAGAGCTCCCTATAAAAACCGTTACCTATGACGGGGACACCCCGGAGAGCCTCCGGGTGGCGGCCAGGGATCACGGGCGCATCATTATCTCCAATCCCGATATGCTTCACGCCGGGGTTCTGCCCAATCATCCCCGGTGGATCAAATTCTTCTCGAACCTCAAGTATGTCGTCATCGACGAGACCCACGCTTACCGGGGCGTCTTTGGGAGCCACGTAGCCAATGTGATACGCCGCCTCCGCCGCGTTGCCGCGTTTTACGGATCACGGCCCCGCTTCATCCTCTGTTCCGCCACCATTGCCAACCCGCAGGAACTGGCGGAGACCCTTATAGGGGACCATGTTGCCCTTGTGGACAAAAACGGCGCTCCACGGGGGGAAAAGCGAGTCATCCTCTACAACCCGCCTTTGGTGGACGCGGTACAGGGCATCAGGCGGAGCGTGGTTACCGAAAGCCGCCGCTGGATGCTGGCTTTCCTTAAGGGGGGGATCAAGACCATCCTTTTTGCCCATTCCCGTGTCAAGACCGAGGTGGCCGCCGCCTACGTGAACGGGGATCTGGCCAATATCTTTACCGGCAACTCCCGCATACGGGTGGAAGCCTACCGGGGGGGTCTGCTTCCCAATGAACGGCGCGAGATAGAGCGGGGCCTCCGGGAAGGGACCATACAGGGAGTAGTGTCCACCAATGCCCTGGAACTGGGGATAGACATAGGCGGTCTTGATGCCTCGGTAGTGGCGGGCTTCCCCGGTTCCTTCAACTCCTTCTGGCAGCAGTCGGGCCGGGCCGGACGCCGGGGAGGTACATCGGTGGCGGTCTTTGTGGCTTCATCGTCCCCGCTGGATCAGTTCATCATGAACGACCCCGGCTGGTTCTTCCGTAAGAGCGCGGAGGAAGGCCGTATCGACCCCGATAACCCCTATATTTTTACCGATCATGTAAAATGCGCCGCCTTCGAGCTTCCTTTTAGGGATGAGGCTCTGGAAAAAACGGCCGGAGACGGGGAGGACCCCTTCGGGCCTGAGGTACGGGACGCGCTTGGTTTCCTGGAAGAAGAAGGGATAGTGCGGCATACGGCCGGTGCGGGAGAGGGGGGAGGCACGGCGCCGGGCCGCTGGTATTGGGCGGACCGGTCCTTTCCGGCGGAAGGCGTCAGCCTCAGGTCGGCCGCGGCGGATAACGTGGTCATTGTGGATGTCACCGCCGGGCGGAACGCGGTGATAGGCGAGATGGACCGGCCCGGCGCCAAGGAACTCATCTTTGAAAACGCGGTCTACCTCCACCGGGGAAGGCAGTACCTGGTGGAATCCCTGGATATAGAAAACCGGAAGTGCCTGGTCCGGGAGGCGGAGGTGAACTACTTTACCGACGGCCTTGTGAAGACCGATATTAAGGTCCTTTCGGAAGATGAACGGACCGGAAACGGGGCGGTAGGGGACATCCTGGTCCGTTCCCAGGCGGCTAAATTCAAAAAAATACGCTTCCACACCCATGAAAACATAGGTTACGGCGATATAAACCTGCCGGAAGAAGAGATGCAGACCCGCTTCCTGGCCCTCCTCTTCGGCCCTGGAACGCCCGGAGGCGCGGTTCTCCGGGATCTGGGGGAGGAAGAAGCCGGTTCCGTCCTCTCCGGCGCCGGAACCCTGATCAAGCGTATCGCCCCCATCTTCCTGCTCTGCGATCCCCGCGACCTTGGGATAGCGGAACGGGTCCGGGATCCGCACTTCGGCATTCCGGTCCTGTATATTTACGACAAGTACCCCGGCGGAACCGGCCTTTCCGAAGCCCTTGCCCGCCGTACCGGGGAACTCTTCCGGGCGGTTTACCACGCGGCGGCGGACTGTCCCTGTAAAGCGGGCTGCCCTTCCTGCGTAGGGCCGGGCGGAAACAAGGAAGGGACCCGGACATTTCTTGAGGCGCTGGCCGTCCATGGGAAGTAACCTGCGTTCCCGGCTTCAGCGGATACGGGGGCTGACGCCGGCGGCGGAGCGTGAAAAGCCCCACGCCGCCGGAAGCGGGCCCCGAGGGACGCCCGGAGAAGTTTGTCCGGCAATGCCCCCGGCCCCGGACGCAATCGGTCCCGGCTGGATCCAGGCGGGGTATTTAACCGTGAAGAGGACGCTGCTCCTGGAGGTTCCGTCTTTCCCGCGGGTTTTTCCCCCTTCCCTGGGAATACTCATACCGGACCTCCATCGGTATACTCCCGGTACGGCCGGGCCCGGAGATCTCCTTTTTTTCGACCTGGAAACCACCGGGCTTTCGAGCGGGGCCGGGACCGTGGCGTTCCTGGCGGCTTTTGGCCGTATGGTTCCGGGAAACCCGAATCTGGAAGTTACCCAGTACCTGCTGCTGGACTACCCCGGTGAAGACGATTTTCTGGAGGCGGCGCTGGCGGAATTCCGTCGTGAGAAGACCGG
>JAIRSL010000258.1 GCA_031255475.1 Treponema sp. | reverse complement strand
ACGCCCGGCGTCATACCGGCGATGCCCTTGAAGATAGTCTGGAAATAGTTCTGCGACGAATAGCCGAGCTGCGTGGAAATATCAACAATGGACAGTTCCGTAGACTCAAGCAGGCGCTTGGCCTCATCTGTTTTTATTTCGTTGACGTATGCCGAAATGGTCTTCCCGGTTTCCCGCTTGAAATGCCTGCATAAATAGGAACAGTTCATCCCCAGGATCTTCGCTATGCCGGCGGCAGTAAGCTTTTCGTAGATATGGGCCATAATTATCTTGTTGATTCGCCGGGTCAGGGCCGATGCCGCACTCAGCCCGCGAATTCTGGCGGTTCTTTGGGCAAAATCGAGGAACATCTGTCTAAGAAACATGGATATGGCGGAATTACCCTCAAGCTGTTCAATACGCTCAATATAATAAGTTGACAACTCTATAACGGTATCATAATCCAGCCCGCCCCGCAGGGCCGCGCGGGAAATTATACCGGCGGCAGAGATAAAAATATTCCTGAAGGCCCGATCCGGGTTGGACGCCACCGGAGGAACCGCGCCGCCGGAAGATTCAAGCCTGTCAAACAGAGCCATAATGTCCCCGGGCTTTCCGTGTTCCACCGCGGAAAGCAGTTCTTTTTCCAGCAAATCGCTCACATGCTCAATAAACGAAAGGTTAGCCTCCGCCGGGATCGCCTGTTTCATAGTCTTCCGGCAGGGAACATAGACTGCCTGCCGTCCTGTTTCCCCATTCAGGATATAGTCGAGGAACAGTAACAGTTCCCGAAAACGCGGGGGATCACAGACCGGTAATGTTTTGAACCAGCCCGGCAGATCGTAGAGCCTGCTTTCCGGTATGTCCAGGCGGGCCAGCAGTTTTTGTCCCTGCCGGCGGCCTTGCCGGCGGTTAAACGCAAACGCCGAGACCGGCCCCAAAAGGAGGTATTCCGCCCCGCCGTTCCGCCGTACCAAGCCGCAGAACAAAAAGTCATCCGACTGGGTGTAACATACCGGCTGCTCCGATTCCAGCGCGGCGGCGGCAATATCGCGGGCAAGGACCAGAGAAGCTTCAACGGCGCCGCAGCTCAGAACGCGCTTCCCCTGATCGAAAAGCTGCACCGGTATACCCGCTGCCCCGGAGAAGCGCCGCACCAATTCGTGATCTATCGTTTTTCCGCCTCCATAAGAATTAATGTCAATATAGTGTACAAAAACAAAGAATAGTGGAATACGGCATCTCCAGCTATAGATGATGATAGCGAAAATCACAGGCGGCAGGTGCGTATGTCCGCCTTTACTTTTGCAATGGAGTAAATTGATGCGGACAGTACATCAATACGATATTTTCGAACTTTCTTTTACTTCCAGCGATGAGGGGCCGGTAACCGGGGAAGGGATTTTTAGCAAAAACGGAAAGGAATACCGGGTAAAAGGTTTTAAGGACGGCGAGGGCTGCCGCCTGCGTTTCATGCCCTGCCGGACCGGGATCTGGAACTACACCATCCGCTGCGGCGGCAGGGAGGAAGCGGGGAGTTTCCGCTGTACCGAAGCGCCTGCGGGAATTCACGGCCCGGTACGGACGGCGGGCTTTCATTTCCGCTATGATGACGGCGCGCGGTATCTTCCTTTTGGTACTACCTGTTACGCCTGGATTCACCAGCCTGAAGAAACCCAGGAAGAAACTCTGCGTTCCCTGAGCGCCGCGCCCTTTAACAAACTGCGAATGTGCGTCTTCCCCAAACACATGCCCTACAACTACAACGAACCGGAAAACTTCCCCTTCCTCAAGAAACCTGACGGAACATGGGATATACACAAACCCGAAAGCAGGTTCTGGCAAAACCTGGAAAGGCGTATCGCCGAACTCGCCGAAAGGGGAATCGAAGCGGACCTGATTCTTTTTCATCCCTATGACCGCTGGGGCTTTGCCGCGCTTTCCACAGAGGAATGTCTTGTCTACCTGGATTACTGCGTTGCCCGGCTTGGAGCGTATCGCAACGTCTGGTGGAGTTTAGCCAACGAGTACGATCTCCTCCCGGCACGGACATTCGCGGATTGGGAACAATTTGGCCGTACCCTGGCGGAAACAGATCCCTATCATCACCTTGTTTCCGTCCATCACTGCTTTCTGCCCTGCCCCAAGGCGGACTGGATGACCCATTGCTCCATGCAAACCGGGCATGTAAAGAACGCCCTGCTCTGGCGCGGGGAGTATCAGCTTCCGGTGATCATTGATGAGTGCGGTTACGAGGGGAACATCGAATTCGGCTGGGGTAATCTTTCGGCCTTTGAACTTGTCCACCGCTGCTGGTCCGCTGTGTGCACCGGCGCTTACGTTACCCACGGGGAGACCTTTTACCGGGAAGACGATGTGCTGTGGTGGGCCAAAGGCGGCGTACTCCGGGGTGAAAGCGCTGCGCGGATACGGTTCCTCAAAGAACTTCTCTCCGGCCTGTCCGGGGAACTTGATCCGCTCCCGCCGCCCCAGTGGCTGCCCAATCCCTATGAGCGTAAACCGGACAGCGCAGAAGGCGCGGACGGGATCAGCGCCGCGCTGTCCAGAATGTCTGAGACGGAGCGCAACCGGTGGTTTGTCGAGTTAAGCCCTACCCGCATAGGGAGCCCGGATTACCGCCTTGAATACCTGGGCCGGGCCTGTCCTGCCTTCTACGATCTGGAACTGCCGGAAACAGGCCGTTACCGCCTGGAGATCATCGACGTATGGGAGATGACCCGCCGGGTGTCTCCGGAAGAAGCGTCCGGCCGGATGCGGGTAACGCTGCCCGCAAAAGAAGGCATTGCATTGTTGATTACCCGCTTATCCGGGGAAGTTTTAGGCCAATAAAGCGGCGTTGCCGCTTAAGAATATTTTTGTCAAGGAGATAGAAATGAGCGAAAATAACACAGGTATTTACAACGCGAAAACCGATCCTCAGTTTCAAAAACCTTACCTTGATGCAGACGAGTGGCGGGAAGGCGCCGTCCGTTACCACTACATCCACGGGGGGTTTGAGGGAACCGAAACCCGGTTTTCTCTGTACTTCCCGGACAAGGACGCCTACAAAGGACGGTTCTTCCACTTTGTGGCCCCCATGCAGGGCAGCGAAAACGCCTCCCAGGTTCTTGAAGGCGAGGAGGACAAGATCGCCTTTGCCCTTACCCACGGCGCGTATTTCGTGGAAACCAACATGGGCGTGGGAGGGGATTTTGGGCCCATCGCCGACCCGACAATCATCTACCGCGCCAGCGCCGCCGCCGCGGAGTATTCACGGGAAGTAGCGGCAAAGTTATTCGGCCCGCACCGCCCCTTCGGGTACATCTACGGCGGGAGCGGCGGCGGCTTCAAGAGCACAAGCTGTTTCGAAAGCACCGGCGCCTGGGACGGCGCGGCGCCCTATGTAATCGGCACGCCCATGGCTATCCCGAATTGCTTCACCGTCCGCGCCCACGCCAAACGGGTACTGCGGCACAAACTGCCGCTGATCGCCGATGCGGCGGAACCCGGCGGCGGGGACAGGTATGCGGACCTTAACGGCGAGGAACGGGCGGCCCTGGAAGAAGTTACCCGAATGGGGTTCCCGCCGCAGTCCTGGTTCTGCTGGAAAACCCTGGATGACGGCGCCCTGCCGGTACTGACCCCGGCAATACAGGCCATGGACCCGTCCTACTATGAGGATTTCTGGAAGATCCCCGGCTACCTCGGCGCGGACCCCAAAGGATCGGCAGTGCGGGACCGGATTCAGCATAAAACCACCGTCAAGGCTGTACACCTTCCCCGGAGGATCCGGGAAGCGCCGCTTGCCACGGAAAAAACCGGCGTTGACGACGCCTGGCAGCGGCTGGCCCGGGGCGATGACGGCCTGGACTCCCGGCCCTTTATCGAGGCGGAAAGCCTGCCGGACCGTGATTACCTGGCCGGTTTAAGCCTGGTAATCAAAAGCGGCGGAGCCGCCGGGTTTAAGACCACCGTGGAAGCTCTTGAAGGAAACCGTATTATTCCCGGCGCTTTTTTCGGACAGGACGAGCTGCTTGACGCGCTTGCGAAACTCAAGGCCGGCGATGAAATCCTGCTGGACAACTCGGACTATATCGCCATCCAGACCTACCACCGGCATCAGGTTCCCGACGCAAGCTACGCGGTATGGGACCAGTTCCGGGACGAAAAGGGCGAACCCCTGTACCCCCAGCGCCCGCTGCTTACCGGGCCCCTGATCTGCCGGGGAGGGGCCGGTTCCCTGCAATCGGGCAAGTTTAGGGGCAAGATGATTGTGGTGGCCGCGCTCATGGACATGGACGCGCTGCCCTGGCAGCCGGATTGGTACCGCGCCCGGGTAAAGGAACACCTGGGGGAACGGGAAGGGGAACAATTCCGGCTCTGGTACATAGACCGCGCCTTTCACGGAGACACCGCGCAGACCGCCGATCATCTCCATGTGGTAACGTATATCGGGGCGCTCCACCAGGCGCTGCTGGACCTTGCCGCCTGGGTTGAACAGGGCGTTGCCCCGCCAGAAAGCACCGCGTACACCCTGGCGGACGGGCAGCTCACGGTTCCGTCCGGGGCAAAAGAACGCCGGGGAATTCAGCCGGTAGTACATCTGGAAGTAAACGGCGCGGAAGGGGCGGAAGTAAAAACCGGCGAAGCGGCCGGCTTTTCCGCACGGGTGGAACTGCCGCCCGGCGCGGGCAAACTTATATCCGCCGAGTGGAGTTTTGAAGGCGAACCGGATTACCC
The DNA here is from genome assembly GCA_031255475.1 of Treponema sp. Taxonomy (GTDB): domain Bacteria; phylum Spirochaetota; class Spirochaetia; order Treponematales; family Breznakiellaceae; genus JAIRLK01. The sequence goes on along the minus strand of JAIRSL010000258.1, from coordinate 183 downwards.
CGTCAAAGGCGTGTTTTCCAATATGAGCGAAGACGGCGCGTCCGCGGCTGTTCTGGCAATCCACCGGTTCTATCAAAGCGGTACGTATTTCCCGGTCCTGCGGGTAAGGTCCAGCCGGACCGGCAGCGCCGGGGATATTTTTACCCAGGTAAGAAACCTCCGCCGGGTTCGGGTAGTGGTAAA
>JAIRSL010000292.1 GCA_031255475.1 Treponema sp. | reverse complement strand
CTTACCCGGTACGCCCTGGATATTTTACAAAACAGGGGATTTACCCCGTTCATTACCCCCGATGTGGCCCGGGAAGAAATTCTGGAAGGCATAGGGTTCAACCCCCGGGGCGCGGAATCCAACGTGTATACCCTGGAAGGCGAGGGGACCTGCCTTGTGGGTACGGCGGAGATTACCCTGGGAGGCTACTATTCGGATACGATACTTCCGGCGGAAAAGCTGCCCCTCCGTATGGCGGGGCTTTCCCACTGTTTCCGCCGGGAAGCGGGGGCGGCCGGCCAGTTCTCCAAAGGGCTCTACCGGGTGCATCAGTTCACCAAGGTGGAGATGTTCGTCTACTGTCTGCCCGAAGAATCCGGCGCGTTCCACGAAGAACTCCGTTCCATAGAGGAAGAGATCTTCTCCGGTCTGGAAATTCCCTTCCGGGTGGTGGATACCTGTACCGGGGATCTTGGCGCTCCGGCCTACCGCAAGTGGGACCTGGAAGCCTGGATGCCCGGCCGGAATAACGGCGAATGGGGGGAAGTAACTTCCACATCCAACTGTACCGATTATCAGGCCCGGCGACTCAACATCCGTTACAAAGACGAAAACGGCAGAAACCGGTTCGTTCACATGCTCAACGGGACGGCCATAGCCGTTTCCCGAGCAATTATCGCCGTGCTGGAGAATTTCCAGGAGGCCGACGGCTCGGTACGGATACCTCGCGCCCTGGTTCCCTACTGCGGCTTTGAGGTTATCCGCAAAAAATAAGGGGTACGGAAAAACGGCGGTGAACGGCACAATCCCTTCCACCGCCTTGCGGGGCCTGTTTAGGCTGGGTTTTACGGCGATTCAATTGGACGCCTTGCACTAGATCGAATTACATGGTAGATTATGAAAATCAGGCGTTTAAGGGGAGTTTTCCAAGAACTGTGGTTTTGGGGAGGTGACCTTGAAAGATACGGGGATATAGCTCAGTTGGTAGAGCGATAGGTTCGCAATCTATAGGCCGGGGGTTCGAATCCCCCTATCTCCATTCGTAAATCAGTACGAGGCAGGATGAAACCATGAATTCCGTATTTGGCAGACAGCATGATATTTTGGGCGTTTTGCCCGTTTTTTCCCCGTTTTCGTTTTATTATTACGTCGTGTTCAGGGCCGCGGAGTCCGGCTTTTTGGGATTAAAAACCTGAAACGCCGGTAAACCTTGGTAACACAGGGGGCTTCGCGGGCAGCGCGGAGCCCTCTTTTTTTGTGTTTATACGTGTAAGCGAAGGAGATGCGCATGATCATTGCGATGAAGCCGGGAGCCGGTATGGACGAAATCCGCCGGTTTGCGGAAACCCTGGAAAAACGGGGAGTGAAGATCCACTTTTCAGAGGGGGCGAGCCAGACGGTACTGGGCCTTGTGGGGGACACCTCGACTATTGACGAGGAGGGGCTTTTGGCCCGCCACCTGGTGGATAAGGTAATACGGGTCCAGGAACCCTATAAACGGGCAAACCGGCTCTTCCATCCTCAGGACACCCGTCTTGCGGTTCCCGGTCCCGGCGGGACGGTCCGGTACATAGGCGGCGGGCATTTGGGGATCATCGCCGGCCCCTGCTCGGTGGAAAACCGGGATCAGATCGTGGACATAGCAAAGGCCGTAAAAGAGGCCGGGGCGGGGTTTCTCAGGGGAGGGGCCTTCAAACCCAGGACCAGCCCCTACAGTTTCCAGGGTCTGGGTTGCGAGGGTATGGATTTGCTACTGGAGGCCAAAAAAGAGACCGGCCTTCCCATTGTCACGGAACTCATGGCGATTCACCAACTTGAGGTGTTTGACGGGGTGGACGTTATACAGATCGGGGCGCGAAACATGCAGAACTTTACCCTTCTTAAGGAACTGGGCCGCTGCCGTAAGCCCGTCCTCCTCAAGCGGGGACCGGCCGCCACGGTTACGGAACTCCTCATGGCGGCGGAATACATCATGGCGGGCGGCAACAGCCAAATCATCCTCTGCGAACGGGGCATCAGGACCTTCGACAGCCACACCCGGAATACCCTGGACCTCTCCGCCATCCCGGCGCTGAAGAAGCAGAGCCACCTTCCGGTCATTGTGGATCCCAGCCACGCCACGGGCCTGGCCTGGATGGTTCCCGCTATGGCTAAAGCCGCCGTTGCCGCCGGAGCGGACGGCCTTATCGTGGAGGTTCACAACAACCCGGAAGCCGCCCTCTGCGATGGTGAACAGTCCATTACCCCCGCCGCCTTCGGTTCCCTCATGGACGTTTTACGGAAGTACGCCGCCCTTGAAGGCAAAGCCGTTTAAGGGGTGGTTATGAAACCGGCGGAACAATGTACCGTGGGTATCGTTGGCCTTGGACTTATGGGCGGCGCGATAGCCATGGCCCTGCGGAACAGGGGTATCCTCCCCGCGGGCCGCGGGTCCGGCAGGCTCCTGGCTTGCGATACGGACGCGGAGGTCCTGGCCGCCGCGCGGACCGCCGGCGTCATCGACGAGGGGTTCACGGAGGCGGAACCCATGCTGAAAGACTGCGATCTGGTATTTCTTTGCCTTAACCCTTCGACCCTGCTGCGCTTCATGAAAGACCGCATGGCCGCCTTCAAGAGCGGATCCCTCATCACCGATATAGCCGGGATTAAGGGCGGTATTTCCGCCGCCATGGAGCAAGACCTCCGGCAGGACCTGGATTTTATCCCCGGACACCCCATGGCAGGGAGCGAACGGGGCGGGTTCGCCAACGCGGGGCGCTGCGATTTTCGCGGAAAGAACTACATTCTTACCCCCCTGAAACGCAATAAACCGGAAAATCTGGAATACCTGCGCGGCCTTATTCACCGCCTGGGCTTTGGCCGCGTCACCTGTACCGGCGCGGAGGAACACGACCGGAAGATCGCCTTTACGAGCCAGCTTTGCCACGTGATTGCCGCGGCCCTCATAGACTGCGAGGCCGATACGGACATCACCCGCTTCGGCGGCGGCAGCTTCGAGGACCTTACCCGCATAGCCGTACTCAACGTCCCCATGTGGGCGGAACTCTTCCGGGAGAACCGTGCGGAATTACTGTCCCGTATTGAACAGTTTGAAGGGAGCCTGGACGCCCTGAAGCGCCTCATTGCCGAAGGGCAGGGGGAAGACCTGGAGGAACGGCTGGCCCGGATACGGGACAGAAGGGCGGCGATGAATCAGGAGAACTAACCGCCCCGCCGGGCAGGACATTCGGTCAGGGCGCGTTTGAACCAGCGGCAGGGCTTACAGCGCAAACAGCGGTTTACTTCCAAACCCCGCTCGGTCTTCCGTACCCAGTCGTAATCCGCCAGGATGTTTCGGGCAAAGGCCGCGAAATCCACGAGCCCCCCGTCTACCAGGAGCTTGGCCTGGTCTATCGTGCCGACGCTGTTGGAAGCAATCACCGGAATGGAAACGTGCTTTTTGATTTCCACGGCGGTGTAGACGGGAGAGGTGAACTCGGCGTATTTTTCCGGCGCCTCTACCGCGTCCAGAGGCGTCGCCCCGGTGGAAATGTGGAGGATGTCGCATCCCGCGCTTTCAAAAATTTTCGCAAAACCTATCCCGTCTTCCAGGGAAGGGGTAGCGCCGCCATACCTGACACCTATGATGAAGTCTTCCCCGCATTCCCGGCGCACGGCCCGTATAATGCCGGTAACCAGCCGTGCCCGGTTCTCCAGCCCGCCGCCGTATTCGTCCCGGCGTTTGTTGGTAATTGAAGACAGGAAGTAACTCAGCAGGAACCCGTGGGCCCCGTGAATTTCCACCCCGTCAAGCCCCGCTTCTTTTAACCGCCTGGCGGCGTCCGTAAACCGGGTTTCTATGGCCGCGATCTCCGCGATGTCAAGTTCCCCGGCCCTGGCGGCGTTTGCCTTCTGCTCGATCCCGGCGGCGGCAATCTCCGCTTCCGTGAGTTTGCTGGGGAGTACCGGCGTCCCGGTAACGGCTTTAACGCCTCCGTGCTGGATTTGAGCCATAAGCGGAACGCCCTCGTCATGGCAGATCCGCGCGAGATTACGGTAACCTTCGACGAATTCATCGGACCATATTCCGAGCTGGCTGGCATCGATCCGCGCCCCGGCGTCGATACAGGTAACTTCGGAAATGATAAGCCCCGCGCCCCCGCGCGCGACATTCCGGTAATGTTCCAGATGTTCCCCGGTCATTTCCCCGTTCCGGCTCCAGCCGAAACAGAGTACCGGAGGGAAGACGATATGGTTCTTGAGAACCCTGCCTTTTAGGTTATAACGAAAAAATAACATACCTACACCTTACTATTTAGTCTCTCCAAACAATCCGTTTCCCGAATTGCCGGTTCACGTTACCACGATGTTTACGAGTTTTCCCGGAACGGTGATAACTTTTACAATGTCCCGGCCTTCCGTCCACTTGAGAACCCCCGGCAGGGACAGGGCTTGTCTTTCAAGGTCCTCTTTGGGAGTTTCCGGGGAAACGGCAAACTTGTCCCGTATCTTCCCGTTCACCTGGGCCACAACGGTAACCTCGCTTTCAATGGTGAGGGCCTCATCGTACACGGGCCAGGCCGCCGTGGACACGGATCCGGCGCGGCCGAGTTTTTCCCACAGTTCCTCCGCCAGATGGGGCGCGTAAGCGCCGATCATGATTACCAGGGGCTCCCAGAGGGAGGGGGGAACCGCTTCCAGCTTCGCCAGTTCATTGGAATAGATCATCATCTGGCTTATGGCGGTGTT
>JAIRSL010000153.1 GCA_031255475.1 Treponema sp. | reverse complement strand
GGCGGTTATGGTGGAAGTGTTACACCCGATCCCATTCCGAACTCGGAAGTTAAGCCTTCTAACGCCGATGATACTGCCCCCCGGAGGGGCGGGAAAGTAGGAAACTGCCAGGCTTTTTTTTATCCCAGGCTTAAACACCCCCGCGGTTCTGCCGCGGGTTCTTTATTTCAATCACCGCGTCTTCCTGATACACCTATTTGTGTACCCATAGGATCATTTCACCGGGCGTCCGGTTGGCCCAGGCGTAATAGGGGATCCAGCGGAGTTTTACCTCATCATAAACCCCGTCTGCCAAGGGCTGGTAAAGGGTGTCTTCATCCCAGTTCCTTTGTTTTTTCCCCGAGGAATACAACGCCGCCACACCCCCAAGAAAATCCGCCTCATAGCGGCAGGCAAAATCAGGATTGTCTCCTAAACGGATCTTGAAGAGTTCCTTGCCGTTATCCGCCTCTTCCAAACAGTATACCACCGGCCCCCGCATGACCGCCGCCTTGCCGGTATTCTGCCGTACCTTGGGATTAGCCTCGATAAGGGTTACGGGCATCTCAAGGTCAAGAGTAAGGGTATCGCCGTTGTCCCAGTCCCGGTTTATCAAAAGATAGTTGTTTTCGATGGTATATGAAATGTCCCCGCCGTTCAGCAGAATATGATACTGCCGGCACCATCCGGGGAGCCGGATCCCGTACCGGAAAAGTGTTTTTGCCGCCAGGGTAAAAGTAATATCCACGCGGCCTTCCCAGGGATATTTTGTATCTATTTTTATCTTTACCTCCTGTCCCGCCAGAGATACGCTTGCCTCTGATGCCGGAAAGAGGTGGGTATAAAGCGTATTGTCATTAAGCGAATGGACATAACTCCCCAGGGATGACACGATCCTGGCCAAATTGGGCGGACAACAGGCGCAGCCAAACCATTTTTGCCGCTGAACATCGACATGTTTATAGATCATGCTTTTTTCGCGGGCCTCGGGAAACACTTCCAGAGGATTAACATAAAAGAAATGCCTGCCGTCCAGGGACATGCCGCTGATAATGCCGTTGTATAAAGTCCTTTCCAGTACATCGGCGTAAATTCCCTTTGGATTAATTGATGTGAGACGCCTGGCAAAAAAGGCAAGTCCTATGGCGGCGCAGGTTTCCGCGTATACCGTATCATTGGGAAGATCATAATCAAAAGTAAAGGCTTCTCCGTAGGCGGATTGCCCGATAGATCCGGTAATATACATCTGACGGTTTACAATATTATCCCAGAGATCATTGCAGGCCCTTAATAATTTGTCATCTCCGGTTAATTTTGCGATATCCGCCATACCCGAATACAGGTATACCGCGCGGACCGCGTGCCCTTCGGCGATATGCTGGTCCCGCACCGGTTTCCCCGCCTGGTAATACTGCATCTGGAAGTAACTATCCTTCCAGTCAAAGGCATTGCCATTCAGCTTCATTTCCTCCTCAAAATAAAGGGGCGGCCGGCCGCGCTGATCGATAAAATACTTTGACAGCCGCAGATGCTTTTCATCTCCGGTAACCTGGTATAGTTTGACCAGGGCAAGCTCTATCATCTCGCATCCGCAGTAGCCGTGCAGCTTACCTTCCTCCGGCCCGATATGCCGATCCACGCAGTCTACATACCGGATCAGCGCGTCCAGAAGTTTCCGTTTTCCCGTAGCCTCGTAATAGGCTGCCGCCCCTTCGATAAGATGGCCTAAACAGTAGAGTTCATGGTTGGACATCAGGTTGGTAAACCGTTTGCCCAGACCGGTGTTAATGTAATAGGTGTTAAGGTATCCGTCGGGCTGCTGCGCGTTACAGACAATTTCTATCGAAGCGTCGGCGGTTTTTTCCAATTCCTCGTCCCGGCGCCAGATCAATGTATAGGCCACCGCCTCCAACCATTTGGCGTAGTCATTATCCGTAAAGACCGGCCCCCCGTGACCAACGGCGGGGTCTACCCCGTAGTCCAGTTCCGGATGGGTTTTTTCCGCCGCCAGCTTAAAATTACGCATGGCATAGCTTGGCGCGGCGTCCGGTACCCGGTCATTCAGGGCTTCCCATTGATAGGGAAGAACCTGGGTGCGGACCCGCTCCATGAAGGAGCGCCAAAAAACATCATCAATCCTGATATTTTTAAGCGGAATGTGTGTCGTAAATTTAGACTTGTCCATGAAGCATGCTCCTTGTAAAAAAAATCGCGGTTTAGCCTTTTATTGCCCCGGCGGTCAAGCCGCTCTGTATGCTGTTTTGCAGGCAAATATAAAGGATGATTACCGGCAGTATTACGATTGCCAGAGTAGCCAGGGTGAGGTTCCATTCGAGATTATATTGCCCGGTATATTGCATTACGCTGATCTGCAGAGTCATCTTGTCCCGGCGTTGCAACATAAGCAGGGCTAATAAAAAATCATTCCATACATTCATCACATTGATAATTATAACCGTAACGGTAATCGGTTTGAGCAAGGGAAGTACGGTGATAAAAAACACCTGAAAGGGATTTGCCCCGTCGATTATCGCGGCTTCTTCGATTTCGACCGGTATTTGGCTATAAAAACCGCGGTACAGGTAAATAGTAAAGGGGCACATAAGGGCGGTAGCTACTATTATGTATCCGCCGAGAGACGCCGTGAGGCCAAGGCCCGCGACGATTTTCATCAGCGGGAGCATTATGGTCTGGAAGGGCAGCATCATGGAGATAATAAAATAGATAAGAAGGCCGGTAGCTTTTCTGGATCTTGAACGGGCGATACGATAAGCCGCCATGGAGGAGAGAATGACAATTAAAACGACCGTCCCGATTGTCACCGTCAGGGTATTCATAAACGCCCGGGGATACTTCATGTTATTCCAGGCGCGTATATAATTTTCAACATAAAAACTTTTTGGTAAAGCAAGAAAGGATTCAAACATTTCCCCCTGAGTTTTAAAGGTATTCATAAAAAGGAGAATGATAGGAGCGACATAGAAGATGCCGGCAGCGAGGGCCAGAACCTCCGCCGTTATTTTTTTAAGCCCCTTGAAATTTTTCATAGTTCTATCTCTTTTGATTTAAGATATATAAACTGAAGAACCGTGATTATAAGGATGATCAGGGCGAATATGATGGCCTTGGCGGATCCTAGCCCGTATTTCATGGAGCCCAGGCCTTCACGGTAAATGTGGATTGCAATGCTTTCACTTGCCTTTCCCGGCCCGCCTCCGGTAAGGGCCATGATGATATCGAAAACTTTTAGGGCGCCGGTAGTTACGGTAAAGGATACCGCTATAAAAGACGGCACCAGAAACGGCAGGGTAAGATGGAAAAACCGCCTTATGGCGTTCGCGCCGTCCAGAATCATAACCTCCCGCAGATCGGACGGAATGCCCTGCAGGCCCGCAAGATAGATGAGCATGGCAAATCCGACGCTTTGCCATACCGCCGGAATCAGGATAACATACTCCATGCCTTTAAATTGGGTCAGGAAACTCTGCTGCAGGAAATTTATGCGGAGTATCTTGCCAATTTCGGGAATAAGGGAACGGTATAAAAACCTCCATAAAAATCCTACCACCAGGACGCTGATAACATTGGGTACATAGATACAGGTGCGCACCAAATTTCTGACCCGCAGGGGCAGATTAACCATCATGGCGCAGATGAGGCCTATCGCGTTGACGCCGATAAACCCCCAAAAGGTAAAGACAAAGGTAAATCTTACGGCGTTGCGGAATTCCGTATCCATGGTAAAGGCAGTCAAATAGTTCCGCAGCCCTATAAAACTGAAAGTTTTCTGCAGCCCGTCCCAGTCGGTGGCGGAATATACGAAACTGAGGATCAGGGGAATTATAAAAAAGGTAGTATAAAGAATGAATATGGGGCCGATAAAAACCAGGTTCACCATAACGTTAAGGCCCGTTTTTCTATTCATAGCTTCCCCCAATCCGCATATTTTTTGCCGCCGGAGAACGGAATGTATCCCGCCCGCCCCCAGGCGTAATTAGTGTCTGTCCGCAAAGTAACCGACTTTGTGGACAGACTCTAATTAACCGCGTAAAAAATATGATCCTGTTCCAAACCAGGCTGGTTTAACAGTCTCATATTATTTGAACCAGTTATCGTACACCCCTTTTACGGCTTCTTCGGCGGAAATCTGGCCGAAATAGTAGGACTGCATTATGATCGATCCTTCGGAGCGTCCGGCTTCGGTCATAAGCACCTGGCTCCACGGGCAGATTGCGCCGGCATCGATATATTGTTTAATATCGCTGGTACACGGGGTATAATTAAACTGCGCTCCGGGTATTACCGGGATTTCACCGAACAGGCGGCCAAATTCCGTGTTTCCTTCCGCCGATGCAAGATAATCGAATAATTGCAAGGCTTCCGCTTTATGTTTTGTTTGGGCCCCTATCGCCACGCTCACGCCGATGTTTGCCGAAAGGCGCGGGTCCCGGGGGTTTTCCGTAAAGGGAGGGGCCCCGTAGCGGACGGTAAATCCCGGGTTCATATCCATTATGCTTTTAAGCGCCCATGTTCCCATCTGTATCATAGCCACCTTGCCGGAGGCAAAATCATTGAGAAAAGTGCCATAATCGTTGGAGGGGGCCGTGTCTATGGCGTTTCTAAACTGAATGTCCAGGGATTTAAGCCCGGACAACATCTTGTCCAGCATAATATCGGCGCCGGGTTTTCCCGCCGACTGGGAGGAAAACTTAAGCACGTCCGGCTGAACCGAAGCTATTTCCACAAAGAACATCTGGCCCAATGTCCAGGCTTCGCTTCCGGCCACACTGAAGGGGATGAAGCCCGCAGCCTTTAATTTCCGGCAGGCTTCCTCAAAAGCGGAAATGGTTTTTGGGAATTCGGCAATACCGGCCCTTTCAAACATCTCCTGATTATAGAAGATCCCCATGGCGGCAATATTGGTAGGCAAACCATATACTTTTCCGTCAGGGGCCGTCATCTGGGTCAATATATCCTTTGAAAAGTTGGAGATGAAAGGTTCATTGCTTATATCCGCCAGATGTCCGGCGGATCCTAAATCATACATTCCCTGATATTCACCCATCACAATATCCGGCATGGTATTGGACGCGATCATGGTCAAGAGATTTGACTGATAGTCTATGCCGTTAAGGGTAGTTTCAACGGCGATATTGGGGAATTTATTGCTGAAGGC